>CAJXAS010000135.1 GCA_913050305.1 uncultured Polaribacter sp.
GCTATGCCTCAAGCTTTAAAAAACAATTAATGGACCTGCAGTACAACAAGAGCCAGGACCCTTTTGGTTGGCGCGTTGAGATTAAATAACACACCAACAAATAGTTTAAAAAAGTGGTTGCTGTTTTTTATCAGTCAACCACTTTTTTTATTTTTCTAAAACGGCTTTAATATTTGGCTTAAAATAGTTTGGGCCTTTGAGTACCTTGCCATCTTCTCTGAAAATTGGTTTCCCGTCTGCCCCAAGTTTACTCATATTACTACGCTGTATCTCGTTAAAGACCTCTTCAATCTTACTTTGCATACCATGTTCTATGATGGTACCGCACAAAATATATAACATATCTCCAAGGGCATCTGCTACCTCTACCAAATCATTATTATTGGCCGCCTCCAAGTACTCCTGATTTTCTTCTCTCATGAGTTCATGACGTAAGGCGTTTTTCTGTACGCCAAGATCTGCTGTTGGCTTGTTTTTAATTCCTAATGAAAAAGCACTATGAAATTCATGGACGGCCGCAATTTTTTCTTTCATATTTTAATAGTTTTTGATTTTGTTGGATTACCGAAAGAAATCTTGAATTGTGATTTCTCAGTTGATATTCGCTAAATTTTTTCTTTGATTCCTCTGACCAATTACCTCCTCCATAATTTGGGTTTTTTTCACCATTCCAATTTCTAGCTGAAGCAATCTCTTTCATTTTATGGATAGCATCTTCAGTGTGTATATATCCAGTAGAGCCTTCTCCTCCTTCTGTCAAATTACAAAGGTTTTCTAACCCAAAGTATTTAATCGTTTCCACTTCTTGATTAAAAACCTCCTCTTCATTCGTGCTTTCAAAAACTTTCTCGTATTTGATTTTACCACCGAGCTTTATAAGCTTTAAAATTTTACGTTGGAGATGGATATTGTAATGTTCTTTATTAATTGCTTTTTTCTTGTGCCAATACATTCTACGCCCAAATCCTTTGCCGACATAAAAAACCTTTTCATCCAAAGAACTGATAAGGAGATATATGTAAAATACTTTTTCTTTAGCCATATTTTAATTGCGTACAACTGGTTATATGATGCACAAACTTCCCGTTTTTAGGATTTTATTTCCGGATAATAGGAACTTTTCTTCCTTTAATTAGTTATTTAATCGGCTTAAAATAAATGTGTTAGTGCTAGTGTATTATTCACAGTATTTTTAATGAATGTAAACATGTATTAGAGAATTTTGCATTTAATTTAGTTCAAAAAGTATTGCTAAACGGTCAATTACAGCATGGCTGTTTTTTGATCGTTTAATGGGTAGCAAAGGGTAGTGTGTAAGATTAGCTGCATTTTTAGATGCACTAGTGTTTTTAATAAAATAGGAGGGAAGAAAGGCCGTTTAGGGTCTCTGGGAATTAAGTTAGCACCAGCAATTAATTTTAGAGGTTGTTGTGTTTTTGTTATTATGAACACAATTATAAAGCATGTAGCGGTATGAAAAACAAATTTTAAGGCACCGTGTTAAAATCTATACCCTAACTTTATACCATATCTAAAAGCAGGTAACATTTTTGCTTCACTCTTTTGATTTGTATCTATCTTAAAATTGGTATCTATAAAACCAAAAACCCCATAATTTGAAATAGCTTCCGATAAATCATCATAAAAACCATCAGGAATGGGCGCATTTTCTTTTATTTCAAAAGTATTAAAGCTTAATCCTGGGCCAATGATTAAAAAATCAATAAAGAATTGTTTTTTAACGATTAGTTTGTAGCCTAATTGCAAACCCAAGGCTATGGTTTTAATTTTCCCTTCAATATCTATGGTATTAGTATTGGAAGCATTGTCTATATAGATGCCATCGATAGCATTTGTATAATTTTGGTATTTAAAATATGCACCAGTAAAAAACCCTGACAGTCCTTGATTTTGAAAATACCATCTATATTCAGGAATTATTTTAATCCCTTTAAAATTGAAATCATCTGTAATTATTTTTTCGGTCTCTAAGCCTCGAAGTTTAAAAACTCCAGAAGATGCTTTATAACCAAGAGATAAACTGAGACTCATATTCTCATTAATTCCTCTTTCATATTGTACTTGTATGGTGCCAAAAACGGGCAAAAACGGATCTATACTAATATGATTTTTTTCTTGGGCTTGTGCTAACAAGCTAAAATGAAGTAGTACTAAAAGAAGGCTTTTTTTTATCATCTTTTTTAGTTTAATAGATGTGTTTTCTTAGAATAAAACACAAGATTTGGTACAAGAAAAATAGCCGATTTTTAAGGACTAAAACTGCTATTTTTACATGCATTGTTGTAGCAGTTTTTTATAATTTAAAATGCTTCATTGTATGTAAAGAGTCTTTTTTATTGTATGATACTTTAGGCTTTCTAAACGTAAATTACGCAAAATATCAAGCCTATTATTGTACCTCTTTTTTATGTACATGAACATCCATTTGTGGATACGGAATATTTAATCCTTCTTGGTCAAATACCTGGTATACATTTTTGTTCATGTCAAAAAATACGCCCCAATAATCTTCAGCTTTTACCCACGCTCTCACAGTAAAGTTCACAGAACTGTCGGCTAATTCAGAAACAGCAACAAACACAGCTGGTTTTTTTAAAATACGACTGTCTTGCTTACAAAGTCCTCTAATTACTTCCTCTGCCTTTACAATATCATCACCATAGCCTATTCCAATAGTCCAGTCTACCCTTCTTCGTTTTTCTGTTGAATAGTTTGTCATTGCAGCGTTAGACAATCCTGCATTCGGAATAATGATTGTTTTATTATCAGGGGTCTTTAATATGGTATTGAAAATTTGAATTTCACTTACGCTTCCCAAATATCCTTGTGCATCAATTAGATCACCAACTTTAAAAGGTTTAAAAATTAATAACATAACTCCACCAGCAAAATTCTGTAAAGTGCCTGATAGTGCCATACCAACAGCCAAACCAACTGCACCTAAAAGTGCTATAAAGGAGGTCATCTCAACACCAAGCATTCCCAATACACTAATAATAAGCATTACCTTTAGAAGTGCTCCAATAATTCCTTTAAGAAAGGGCTTTAATGATTGGTCTATATTTCCTTTTTCTAGTATGCTACCGAACCCTTTTGTAATTCCCTTAATAATCCAACTACCCAAAATCCAAACTACAATAGCTCCTATTAGTTTTGGTCCAAATTCTGTAGTGATTTCAATAATTTGATTTAAAATTTGTGCTGTGTTCATTTTAATTTTGTTTAACTTAAAAGAGTCTGTTTTAGATTCTTTGTTATTTTAATTTTTTAGATATTTCTTTCACATATTGTTTAGCCGCAGCACTAGCGGTTTCTGGATTGTCAATTTTTGACGTTATCACAGCAACTAACTGGTTCTCTTCAGATTCATCCAGGTTATAAATAGTAGTTTCTAGAATGTATAATTTTGAGACGCTAGTAGCGTAGGTCTCTTCTACATAATTACCCAAAGAATGGTAAGATATGGGGTTGTAATAATATGGGTAAAAACCACTGTAATATCTTGGATAATATCCATAGTAGTTTCCTCCAGTATAATAACCACCTTCTTTTTCTAGTCTTGTTTCTTCTTTATAATCTTTCATTACAGTAAGAATAACAGCATTAAATCCCTCAAGTTCTAAGATCTTTTTAAATTTTTCTTTATTGGATTCAAGTTTTGGCTCGTTGGGTTTCATCTCACCAAATTTAGAAAAACTAGCGGTTGCCTGGTAACCATTCGATCTCATCTGCTTGACAATTTCATTTTCAAAAGCAATCTGCGCTTGAAGATTATTGGCTCTAGCTACAACTAAAAAATTATTGTTTTTTATAGTTGAAATCCTATCACTTTTCCACGAGTCTATAACTTTAACAGAGGAGCAGCTAGAGAATAAGAGAAATATTGTAAGGTAAATTGAACTAAATATAATTTTATTCATTTTATAATATTTAAAATTGTTTACTAAAAATAGGATTCATAAATCTTTAAATAAATAGAGTTCAAAAAATTTACCTTCAAATAATACCTAGCACGATAAGAGGAAAGCCAAATATGTAAAAAGAAGTTAGTAAACTTGTAACATCAGAATTTACCTAAGTTTTGAGTTTTCATATTGCACACAACTAACATCTGAGATATAAACTCCGTTTTAGAGGATTTAATTTCTAGATAACAGGAACTTTTCTTCCTTTTATTAGTTGTTTTTTCTTTTTTTTAAATATTGATCTTTACTGTGTTTCAAAAAAAATTAATACCGTTTTTTTTATAAATATAAATTTAAACATGTAACAGAAAACTTTACATTGAATTCAGGTCAAAAAGTCTTGTTTTAAGTTCAATTTTACTATCATTATTTCTTAAATATTGAGTGTTTAGCAACGTTAGTGTGTAAGATTAGGTGCATTTTTAGATGCACGAGTTTTGCTAAATAAAAAGGGAGTGAAATTAAAACAAAAAAAAATCTCAAGCATTTGCTTGAGATTTTAATATTTTAAAGGGTATTAGAATGCTTAGATTGCACCCCATTCTTTTAAAGAGGTAGTGTTCATATTTATATACGCGTCGTTTCCTGCTTTTGTTGCCAATTCTAAAGAC
>CAJXAS010000136.1 GCA_913050305.1 uncultured Polaribacter sp.
TTAATTTAATAAAACAAAATGGGAGATCCATATATTTTAATGTTAGTTGCTTTAGCTGTATTAGCTATTGTAGATTTAGTAGTAGGAGTTAGTAATGATGCTGTAAATTTTTTAAATTCAGCAATTGGCTCAAAAGCAATATCTGTAAGAAATATTATGATTATTGCTAGTTTAGGAGTATTCATGGGAGCAATAACATCTAGTGGTATGATGGAAGTTGCGCGTAAAGGGATTTTTAACCCTAGCATGTTTATGTTCCAAGATATCATGATTATTTTTATGGCAGTAATGATTACAGATATTCTTTTATTAGACATCTTTAATTCATTAGGTATGCCAACATCGACAACCGTTTCTATTGTATTTGAATTGTTAGGTGCTGCCGTTTGTATTTCTCTAATAAAGATTTCTACAAATGATACACAAACTTTTTCAGATATTTGGAACTACATAAATCATGAAACAGCAACTAAAATTATTCTCGGAATTCTACTCTCCGTAGTTGTTGCTTTTTCTGTTGGTGCTATTGTACAATTTGTTTCAAGAGTAATTTATTCATTTAACTTTGATAAGAGACCAACGTATATTAGTGCATTATTTGGTGGTTTTGCAATTACTGCCATTACCTACTTTATTATTATAAAAGGAATGAAAGGGACTCCTTTTTATAAAGATGTAAAATTTTTAATTGAAGGAAATACAATAATAATAATTGCTGGTAGTTTTGTAGTTTGGGCAATTATATCTCAAGTTCTAATACAAGCATTTAAAATTAATATCTTAAAATTAATTATTGGGATAGGAACTTTTTCTTTAGCAATGGCTTTCTCTGGAAACGATTTGGTAAACTTTGTTGGGGTGCCAATTGCTGCTTGGAATTCTTATGAGGCTTGGAGTGTTTCAGGTGTTTCTGCAGATGCGTTCTCTATGGGTGTTTTAGCTAAAAAAGTGCCTTCTAATGTTTGGTTATTGTTACTAGCTGGTGCAATTATGGTAGTTACTTTATGGACTTCTAGCAAAGCTAAAAATGTAATTAAAACAGGTATCGATTTATCTAGACAAGGAGAAGGGCATGAGAAATTTAAGCCAAATCCGTTATCTAGAGTTACCGTAAGATTAGCGATGACAATAAATGCTGGAATTAGATTTGTAATACCAAAACCAACTTTAGCTTTTATAGATTCAAAGTTTACGAAACCAGTTATAGCATTGCCTAAAGACAAAACATATGAATTACCTGCTTTTGATATGGTAAGAGCAGCTGTAAACTTAATTGTTGCAGGTATCTTAATATCGATTGCTACATCAATGAAATTACCACTATCTACGACGTATGTAACCTTTATGGTTGCAATGGGTACTTCTTTAGCAGATAGAGCTTGGGGTAGAGAAAGTGCAGTATATAGAGTAGCGGGAGTTTTAAACGTAATTGGTGGTTGGTTTTTAACTGCTATTACTGCCTTTTTAGCTGCAGCTTTAGTTGCATACCTAATTAGTTATGATATGGTTATGATTCCTATTTTATTAGCACTAGTTACTTTTTTAATTGGAAGAAATACTTTAATTCATAGAAGAAGAAAGAAGGAAGAACAACAACAAGTTTATATTGAAAGAGCAGAGTTAATTACCATAAATGGTGTAATTGAAGAAAGTGCAGATCATATTTCTAGCGTTGCGAATAGAGTAAATAAATTATACACCAATGTGGTAGATGATTTAGCAAAACATGATTTAAATAAGTTACGTAAAACAGACAAACATGTTGGTAAATTAAATGATGAAATTGATTCATTAAAAGATGGTGTTTTCTATTTTATTAAGTCATTAGATGAAACTTCTGTTCAGGCAAGTAGGTTTTATATTATGGTATTAGGTTATTTACAAGACGTTGCACAATCTATTAGTTATATTTCTAGAGCTAGTTACAAGCACGTAAATAACAATCATAAAAACTTAAAGAAAGGACAATTAAATGATCTTAAGCAAATAGATGAAGAATTATCTGCTTTATTATTAAAGGTGGCAGATGTTTTTGAAAAAAGAACTTTTGATAATTTAGGTGATATTTTAATTGAAAAGCAAGAGTTGTTTACAAATGTTACAGCATCTATAGAAAAGCAAGTCGCTAGAATTAGAACAGACGAAACAAGTCCTAAAAACACAACGCTTTACTTCAGTTTACTGCTAGAAACTAAAGATTTAATTTCGGGCTTAATGAATCTTCTAAATACCTATGAAGAATTCTACTTAAGCACAAAACAAAACGGATAAGAAATAAAAGTAACTATTTAAAAACCATGATTAATTTCATGGTTTTTTTTTGCTTTAAAATTAAAAAAAGGATGGTTATTTTTTATGATAAAAGGTATGAACTTTTACAGCTCTAGCTTGGCCAATCTCTACTTTTAGCTCTTCTAATGAAGCTTCTTTTACACGTTTTGCAGATTTAAATTTGCGCAATAAAGTTGTAATTGTTTGTGCACCAACGTCAGGAATTTGTTCTAATTCAGATTTTATGGCGCTTTTACTTCGTTTATTTCTATGAAATGTAATACCAAATCTGTGGGCTTCGTTTCTTAAATACTGTGTAATCTTTAAAGTTTCAGATTTTTTATCTAAATATAACGGAATAGGATCATCTGGATAGTATATTTCTTCCAACCTTTTTGCAATACCAATAATGGCAATTTTACCACGCAAACCCAAATCTTCTAAAGCTTTTAACCCAGAGGATAACTGTCCTTTTCCACCATCTACAATGATCAATTGTGGTAATGATTGCTTTTCTTCTAACAAGCGCTTATATCTTCTATACACAACCTCTTCCATCGAACCAAAATCATCTGGTCCAACCACTGTTTTTATATTGTAGTGTCTGTATTCTTTTTTACTTGGTTTTCCATCTCTAAAAACTACACAAGCAGCAACCGGGTGCGTTCCTTGAATGTTCGAATTATCAAAACATTCTATATGGCGCGGTTCTACATGCAAACGCAAATCTTTTTTCATCTGACCCATGATTCTTTTTACATGACGCTCTGGATCTACAATTTGTGTCTGCTTAAATTGTTCTTGCCTATAGTATTTTGCATTTCTTTCAGAGAGTGCAACAATGCCTTTCTTATCCCCTAACTTAGGAATGGTTACTTTTAAGTTTTCACCTACATTCACTTTAAAAGGCACATATATTTCTGGTGAAATTGAATTGAAACGTTGCCTGATGTCAACAATAAAAAGTTCTAACAATTCTTTATCTGTCTCGTCTAATTTTTTCTTAATTTCTGTGGTATGAGACTGAATGATAGCGCCATTTGCAATCTTTAAAAAATTGGCATATCCATGGGTTTCATCAGAAATAATAGAAAATACATCTACGTTGTTTATAGACGGATTTATAATGGTGCTTTTCGATTGATAATTACCTAATAACTTCAGTTTTTCTTTAATCTTTTGGGCTTCTTCAAACTCCATTTTTTGTGCAAAAACAAACATCATTTCTTGAAACTTCTCTAAACTTTCTTTAAAATTTCCTTTAATAATATTTCTAATCGCTTTTACAGAATTATTATAATGACTTTCTGCTTCTAAGTTTTCGCAAGCTCCTTTACAATTTTTTAAATGGTATTCTAAACAGACTTTATATTTGCCTTCATTAACGTTTTGGTGGCTTAAGTCATAATTGCAAGTTCTTAAAGGATACAGTTCTTTTATTAAATCTAATAAAATTCGAACGGTTTTTATAGAAGTATAAGGCCCAAAGTATTCCGAGCCGTCTTTTATAACCCTGCGTGTCATAAAAATTCTAGGAAAACGTTCTTTTTTTATACAAATCCAAGGATATGTTTTATCGTCTTTTAATAAAATATTATAACGTGGTTTGTGTTTTTTTATGAGGTTATTTTCTAGTAATAACGCATCAGTTTCAGTTTCTACAACAATATGTTTTATGCTTACAATTTTAGTTACTAAAACTTTGGTCTTGCCGTTGTCATGCGTTTTTGAGAAATAAGAAGAAACTCTTTTCTTTAAATTTTTAGCTTTCCCAATATAAATAATTACCTCATTTTTATCAAAATATTGATAAACACCAGGTTCATTTGGCAAGGTTTTTACTTGAAGTTCTAAAGATGCAGACATACTACGAAATTACGCAAATTTATAATTGATAAACTGAATTCATAGATAGTCTTTGAAATTTAGTAGAAAGTAGATATCCTTCAGAGAATATTTCTAAAAAAATCCTCTTTTTAATAACTCGTGAAATTCGTATCTCTACTTTTTTCTGTAAAATAGCTATTGCCCTTATTTTGGAAAAGCTTGTTTGCTAAAAATAAATAACAAAGCAACGCCAACAGAAATAAAAGCATCTGCAGGATTAAAAATATATTGAAAAAAAGTAAAAAAATCACCACCAATAAAAGGTATCCATTCTGGCAAAGTTCCTTGCCAAAGCGGAAAATAAAACATGTCTACTACTTTCCCATAGAATAATTCTCCCGTAGTATTTTCTGGAAATATTTTCGCTAGGCTGCGAGTAGGGTGGTCAAAAATAACTCCGTAAAAAATAGAATCTATAATATTACCTACTGC
>CAJXAS010000137.1 GCA_913050305.1 uncultured Polaribacter sp.
CAAAAAATAATGACAGAATAGAATGGTTTTTAGAAAAAGCAACAGAAATTGGTATCGATGAAATCACACCTATTATTTGTTCTAATTCTGAACGCCGAATTGTAAAGCTTGAACGTTTTGAAAAAATTATTCAGTCTGCCATGAAACAATCTTTAAAGTTTACACTCCCAAAACTAAATGCTCCTATTAAATTTAATAAGTTTATTCAACAAGATTTTGAGGGTAAAGTATATATTGCACATTGCGAAGAACAAAATAAAACTACCTTAAAGTCAATTATAGATCCAGCAGATAAAATAACCATTCTTATTGGACCCGAAGGAGATTTCTCTACAGAAGAAATACAAAAATCATTGGCAAAGGAATTTACTCCTATTTCTTTAGGAGAAAGTAGATTACGCACAGAAACCGCGGCTCTAGTAGCTGTTAATATTGTTTCATTTATAAACGAGTAATTTAGTATATTGCTTGAAAAATAATTACGTTTTAAAATTCATGAAACAGGTACAAATCCTAATTATAATTTGCTTTTCTAGCATAGTATATGCTCAAGATGTTGCTATTTTAAAATACAATGGTGGTGGAGATTGGTACTCAAATCCAACTGCAGTTCCTAATTTAGTAGCATTTGCAAATACAAATATTAAAACTACTATTTCCAAGAACCCCCAAGCAGTAGCGGTTGATAGTGAAGATCTATTTAACTATCCGATGTTATTTATGACAGGCCATGGAAATATACTTTTCTCCGATGATGAGGCAGAAAACCTAAGAAGATATTTAATTTCTGGAGGGTTTTTACATATTTCAGACAATTACGGTTTAGATAAATATATAAGAAAAGAAATTAAAAAAGTATTTCCAAAATTAGAGTTTAAAGAAATTCCTAGTAGCCATGCTATTTTCAATCAGACATTTAAATTTCCAAATGGAATGCCAAAAATTCATGAACATGATAAGAAACCAGCGCAAGGTTTTGGTATTTTCTATAAAGCTAGATTGGTGGTTTTATATGATTATGAAACCGACTTAAGTGATGGTTGGGAAGATGAATTAATACATAACAATCCAAAAAGTGTCAGAGAAAAGGCCCTAAAAATGGGCTCAAATATTATAGAATATGCTTTTAAAAATTAGCAAAGAAATAGACATAGATGCCATTAAAATAAACTTCGATTCTAGTGAATTATGGCTTTTAAATATTGCCATAGCAATTATTATGTTTGGCGTTGCTTTAGGTATTTCTATAGACGATTTTAAAAGACTTTTAAAAAAACCTAAAATTCTTTTTGTTGGAGTTCTATCCCAATTTATCTTATTACCAGCATTTACTTTTTTAGCCATAATTATTATAGAACCCCATCCTAGTTTTGCTTTAGGAATGATGATGATTGCCGCCTGCCCTGGTGGAAATGTTTCTAACTTTTTTAGTAAAATGGCTGGAGGAAACGCAGCATTATCAGTTAGTTTAACTGCATTTGCGACACTTATCTGCATTATTATGACTCCTTTTAATTTACAATTCTGGGGAAGTTTATATGAACCTACAAATGCAATTTTAAAAACGGTAGAATTAAATTGGGTAGACTTATTAAAGTTAGTTTCTTTAATTTTAGGAATTCCATTGTTTTTTGGAATGCTTATAAAACACTACTATTCTGAAATGTCAGAAAAAATAGAAAAAGTACTAAAACCAATTTCTATGTTGGTCTTTATTGTACTTATTTTTATCGCCCTCTCTCAAAATATAGAAGTATTTAAGAATCATATTCACCATGTGATATCCTTAGTGGTTTTACATAATATTTTTGCTTTTATTCTTGGCTTTTATACTGCTAAAACTTTTGGGTTAAATGCCCAAGACACAAAAACTATTGCTATGGAAACTGGTATACAAAATGGTGGCTTAGGTTTATTACTAATATTTGGTTTCTTTGATGGCTTAGGCGGAATGGCCTTACTAGCTGCTTTTTGGGGTATTTGGGATGTCTTTTCTGGTATTCTTTTAGCCACCTATTGGGGCAGAAAAAAACACTTCAATAAAGTAAAATTATGATTCAAAGAGTTTGGTTTGCATTTGTTTGGAGTACTATAAAATTAGGATTATTTTTTTATAGCAAAAAGATAACTGTTTTAGGTAGACAAAATATTCCTAAAAAAGGAGCAGTTTTATTTGCCGTAAACCACCCAAATGGTTTAGTAGACCCTTTGTATGTTACCACAACTAATAAAAGACACAATCACTTTTTAGTAAGAGCAGCCTCTTTTAAAAAACCTTTTATAAAAAAAATTTTAGAGTCTTTATATTTACTACCTATTTACAGAATTGGAGATGGTATACAACAATTAGCCAACAATAAAGAGATTTTTGAGAAATGCCATAAGATTCTAAATAGTGGAGAAACTTTAATGATTTTCCCTGAAGGTACTCATGACAAAAAAAGATCAGTTAGACCCTTAAGTAAAGGTTTTACTAGAATTGTTTTCGGTGCATTAGAGAAAAATAAAAATCTAGAAATTACGATAATCCCTGTAGGAGTTACCTATCAGCATCCTTCTCAATTCCCTGCAAAAGTTACTGTAAATTATGGAGAACCAATTACTACTCGAAATATCTTTGAAACAAACCCTTTGGCTAAGTCTATTAATATTCTAAAAGCAGAAGTTAGTAACCAATTAGAAAAATTAAGTGTTCACATACCGGATGACCAAAATTATGAAATAATTTTACAAAAATTAACGGATGCCCAAGTAGATTTCACAGCAGTGGCTAAAGTAAATGATATGATATCGCGTAATAGTTTTCCTGATAAAAAACCTCCTAAAAAGAACTATTTAAAACCGCTTTACTTTTTAATAATTTTGAATAGTATTATTCCTTATTTAATTTGGAGAAAAATTTCAAAAAAAATAGATGAAATTGAATTTATAGATACGTTTAGATTTGCCTTAAATCTATTTTTATTTAGCCTCTTCTATCTCGTAAAAGCGATTATATTGAGTATTTATTTTGGGAATATTATTGGGTTATTCTATCTCTCTACCTCTGCTTTTATAGTTTTAATTTATAGTAGTTTTGCTCCTACAAATGCAAAAAAACACATAATACTCGATGAAGCTAGCTAAGAAGCAGCACTTCATAAGACTGAGGAAATGTAATTACTTAAGCTCTTTTTGAGAAATATAAAAAGTAAGTGCGAAAAGCAGAAAATAGTATCTAATCTATAATAGCATCTTGAATTATCTGCTGAATTCTTGTGCGCATGTTCGTATCAATTAACCCCCTATTATCCATCTTTGGATATACCCTGTTTGATAAAAAGACATACACCAACCCGCTTTTCGGGTCTGCCCAAGTATAAGTACCTGTAAAGCCAGAATGGCCAAAGCTTTCATCAGAAACACAACCACAAGTTGCTTTTACTTCTGAATCTAGTTGAGGCTTATCAAAACCTAAACCTCTTCTTACCTTTTGATCAGAAAAATATCTATGATTGAATTTGCTTATAGTTTCTGATTTCAAATATCTTTTACCACCATAAAACCCCTTCTGTAAGTACATTTGCATAATTTTACCTACATCATTGGAATTGGCAAATAAACCTGCATGACCACCAATACCACCCAGCATTGCTGCACCCATATCGTGCACATTACCATGTAACAATTGGTCTCTAAAATAATCGTCTTTTTCTGTAGGTACAATTTCGATTTTATTAAACTTATGAAGTGGCAAATAGGCAGTTCTATTTGCACCTAAAGATTTATAAAACGTGTCATCTACCAACTTATCTAGTGGCTTGTTATAGGAAATTTCTAATACTTCTTTAAAAATATAATACCCTAAATCACTATAACCATAGCCACTATTTTCATTCTGGTCTGCATCTTTTATATACTTTAAAATACTGTCTTTATAACTTTCACTTATAAAAAGGTTTTCAGCAACTTTCGTCTTAAAATCATTTGACTCTTGCTTTCTGTAAAACTGCCCTAATTTTTTACCGGTAATACTATCTTGGGTGTCTTTATAAAAAGGAATCCAAGATTTTAATCTACCAAAATGAGAAAGGATTTCTTTTACTGTTACTGTATCTTTATTTGAGTTAGAAAAGCTTGGTAAAACATCTCTTAAATTTGCTGTGAGACGAATTTTATCTTCTTCTTCAGCCTTCATTATTAAAGGCAATGAAGCTAGAATTTTTGTAAGTGACGCTAAATCGTATATGTCAGAATTTTTAACTTTAATTTTTTCGTCATACGTATGGTATCCGAAACTTTTTTCTAACACTACTTTACCATTTCTTGCTACAAATACCTGAAAACCTGGTGCCATTTTTTCTTGTATTATAGTATCCGCCATTTTATCTATAAGGGCTAATTTCTTAGAAGATAAACCCGCAGCCTCTGGCAATGTATATTCAAGCCTACTTAAATTAGTACTAGTAATTCCAGAGCCTTCTTTAAATTCTGTACGAATAGAAACGGGTAATTTTCCTTTTGCAGCTATGGCACCAAACAATAGTTGAGCAGAGATTTCTTGTGATAATTTACTATTCTGATAAGAAACAATCACACTTTCTATATTCG
>CAJXAS010000138.1 GCA_913050305.1 uncultured Polaribacter sp.
AAGTAAATATTTTACATAAAGGTGTTGGAGCCATTACAGAAAGTGATGTGTTATTAGCAACAGCTTCAGATGCAATTATCGTTGGTTTTAATGTAAGACCACAATCTAATGCAAGAATAATTGCAGATAGAGAAGAAGTAGATATTAGAACATATTCTATTATTTATGACGCAATAAACGACCTTAAAGACGCCATGGAAGGAATGTTATCTCCTGAGATGAAAGAAGAGGTTACAGGTAATGTAGAAATTAGAGAAGTTTATAAAATTTCTAAAGTTGGTAACATTGCAGGTTGTATGGTAATGTCTGGTAAAATATTTAGAGATTCTCAAATTAGAATTATTAGAGATGGTATTGTTGTTCATGATGGAACGCTTACTGCTTTAAAACGATTTAAGGATGATGTAAGAGAGGTTGCAAAAGGATATGATTGTGGAGTTCAGATTAAGAACTACAATGATATCGTAGAAGGAGATTTAATTGAAGCTTACAAAGAAGTAGCAGTTAAGAAGAAGTTGAAATAAACTTTTAAATTTTATAAAGTAAAAGCCGAAATTCACATGAATTTCGGCTTTTTTAATTTTCTAATAAAAAACGAATTACTTTCCTAAAGGAATTACAATAGTTCCAGAGAATTCTTTCTTGTAGACTAAATTAGCTCTGTCTGCTTCTAATTTAGTTTTGTAATTTCCTACCTGTACTTTCCAGTCCGGATTGTCCCAAACGAGCTTTGTTTTTATTGCTGGATATAGAATAATAAATTTTGCATTCTTGCTTTTTGCAGTTGTCTCATTTCCATAATAAATTTGAATACTATAACCAAAACCTACAGTGCTGTTGTAACGTGTCTTTTTGTCTAGTAGTTTTTGGACCGCTTCACTCTTATTTGTAGCGTTTTGAGCAGTCAAACTGCTGATATTTGCTAATAAATAGCACAAAAAAATGGGTATAAATAAGGTGTTTTTCATGTTCAAAAATCTTTCTACAAAAATAACAACTTGTGATAGAATAAATTGCGTTTTTTTGTTATTTAGAACTGTTATAAATTGATATTTAAGATTCTATTAGCTTTTCAAAATTTAGCAATATGTAGTACTTTTGTACAACTGTTCAGAAGGCTTTTTTTTTGAACGAATTTATACACAATAGTAAAATTATAGTTTGTAAATATGAAAAGTGTAGCATTACAGAGTAAACTAACTACGGTACTTTTAAAAAGTCTTACCTTACTGTTGTTTTTTGCGTTTAGCGTATCTTCTTATTCGCAAGATATGGACGAAGCTCGTCAAAAAGAAGGTAGAAAATTATTTAGATCTTTATGTGCATCTTGTCACAAGTTAGACAAGAAATTAGTAGGGCCAGCATTGGGTGGTGTAGAAGAGCGTAGAGAAAATTCTTGGTTAAAATCTTGGATAAAAAATAATGCAGAATTTCAAAAAGTAAATGCGGAAGCAGCAGAAGCATCTTTGTATGCAACTTCTGCTATGAACGCATTTCCGCAATTAACAGATAAAAATATAGATGATATTTTATATTATACAACTGTTGGTGAAATAAAGAAAGTAGCAGCGCCAGGAGAAACTTCAATAGGCGGTAATGTTGTTGCAGATGGTGGAGCACCAAGTTGGGTGATCTATTTCTTAGCAGGAGCAATAGTTGTAGCCTTTTTAATGATTGCTGGTTTATTAAAGCAGGTAAACGAATTAAAAGGAAAGAAAAAGCCAGAAATTCAGTCTAATTTAAGAAGAGATCTTCAAGAATTATGGGCGGGTTTAAAAAAGAATACTTTCTTAAAAGTTTTAGGGACCATATTTGCTTTATTAATGGGTGCTTATATTGTTTTTGGAATGCTTTTTAGTGTTGGTGTAGATCAAGGATATCAGCCAATTCAACCCATTGCTTTTTCACATAAAATTCACTCTGGAGAAAATAAAATCGATTGTCAATATTGTCATTCATCTGCAAAACATAGTAAGCATTCGGGCATACCGTCTGTAAATGTTTGTATGAATTGTCACATGGCAATTGCAGAGGTTGCTGAGGGAACTGAAATTGAGTGGAACGGACAGATTTATGGAAAAGAGAGACTAGACAGGGAGATAGCTAAGGTGTACGATGCTGCTGGTTGGGATCCTGAAGAATTAGAGTATACAGGTGAAGAGAAGCCAGTGAAATGGGTGCGTATTCATAACCTACCAGATTTGGTATATTATAATCATGCGCAACACGTAACGGTTGGAGGTATCAAATGTCAGAAATGTCACGGTCCTGTTGAAGAGATGGATGAAATGTATCAATATTCTCCATTAACAATGGGTTGGTGTATTAACTGTCACAGAGAGACAAATGTAGATTTAAAAGGAAATGAATACTATGCTAAAATTCACGATCAATTAGCGAAGCAATACGGAGTAGAGAAAGTTACGATTGCGCAGTTAGGTGGTTTAGAGTGCGGTAAGTGTCATTACTAATTCATAAAGATTAAAAAATTTAAAGATCTAAAGAATTGTTTATCAATTTATAAAATCTTTCAATCATTAAATAAAAAAGTATAAATGGCTTCAAACAAAAAATACTGGAAAAGTGTTGAAGAACTAAAAGGTAGTTCTGTTGTTGAAACGCTTAATAAAAATGAGTTTGTATCAGATATTGCTACAGACGATTTTTTAGGTGATAAAGAAACACTTGAGAGTTCTTCTACTACACGTAGAGATTTCTTAAAGTACGTTGGCTTTACTACAGCAGCAGCTTCATTGGCGGCATGCGAAGGACCGGTTGTTAAATCGATCCCTTATGTTGTAAAACCAAATGATATTATCGCTGGGGTTGCAGATTGGTATGCTACTTCTATAGCGGATGGTTATGATTTTGCAAATGTTTTAATTAAAACACGTGAAGGTCGTCCAATTCAAATCATGCCAAATAAAGAGGCAAACGGAACAACAAGTGCTAGAGTTCAAGCAGCTATTCTTTCTTTATATGATGAAAAATTACGATTAAAAGAACCAACTAAAAGCGGTGAAGAAATTTCTTGGAGTGCGGCTGATAAAGAAATAGTTCAAAAATTAAACGTTTTAAAAGAAGCTGGTAAACAAGTTGTTTTGTTAACAGGAACAATGGCAAGTCCATCTACAGATAAAGTAATAGCTGAGTTTCTTGCAGCGCATCCAAATGCAAAGCAAGTTGTGTATGATGCAGTTTCTGAAGATGCAGCGGCAGATGCTTTTAAAGCAGTATACGGAAGAAGAGCTTTACCAAATTATAAATTACAAAATGCAGAGACTATTGTGTCTTTCGGTGCAGATTTCTTAGGAGATTTTCATGGTGGATTTGAGAAACAATTTATAGAGGGTAGAAAGCCAGCAGCAGGTAAAATGTCTTATCATGTGCAAATAGAAAGTAACATGTCTCTTACAGGAGCAAATGCAGATAAACGTTTGGTTGCAAAACCATCTAACATAGTTTTTGCTTTGTTAAACCTGTACAAGGAAATTACTGGAGATGCTGTAGCTTCTAGTTCTACACCTATTGATACAGAAATAAAAAAAATAGCTAAAGCACTTAAAAAAGCAGGCTCGAAAGGGGTTGTAATGACAGGTGTAAATGATGTAAACGCACAGTTAATTTCATTAGCTATAAACAACGCACTAAATAGTGAAATTTTAGATACTGATACTTCATTAAATATTCGTCAAGGTAGTTTTGAACAAGTTCAAAATGTAATTTCAGACATGAAATCTGGAAATGTTGGTGGGCTTTTAACTGTGAATATAGACCCTTCTTATTCTTTACCAAATGCAAAAGAGTTTATAGAAGCACTGGAAAAGGTAGATTTAAAAGTAGCATTATCAGTAGAGAATAACGAGACTGTAAATGCAATGGAATATGCGTTACCATCGCCACATTTCTTAGAATCTTGGGGAGATACTCAGTTTTCTGAAGGAAATTTTGGTTTGGTTCAGCCTACTATTCAGCCGCTGTTTAAAACACGTCAAATTGAAGATACTTTATTAAAATGGTCTGGAAATACAACTTCTTATTATGACTATTTAAAAGATTCTTGGACCGCAGATGTTTTAGAAGGTTCTTCATGGAACAAGGCCTTACACAATGGGTTTTATAGCAAAAAAGAAACTACTAAAACAAGTGTTGCGAGTGCGATAGGAATTTCTGAAATCGCTTCAGCATTAAAAAAGAGTACAACAGCTTCAGAAATGGAGTTAAATTTATACACCAAAACTAATTTAGGTGATGGTAAACAAGCAAATAATCCTTGGTTACAAGAGTTTCCAGATCCAATAACAAGAGCTTCTTGGGATAATTACTTAACGATGTCTATGGCAGATGCCAGAACATTAGGTTTTGAAAACCCTGTAAAAGATAACGGAGCAATCAATGGAGATTATGCTAAAGTATCGGTAAACGGTGCAGAAGTAGTAGTTCCCGTAATGATTCAACCAGGGCAGGCAAATGGTTCTGTTGGTTTGGCCTTAGGTTTTGGAAAAACGTTCGGTTTAAAAGAAGAAATGCAAGTAGGTGTTAATG
>CAJXAS010000139.1 GCA_913050305.1 uncultured Polaribacter sp.
CGGTAAACGTAACGCAGAAGCAACAAATGATTATCATTTTTATAGGAATGTTGATTGCATTTTTTATGATTATGAGTCAGCTTCCTGAAAATATAACATTTACAAATGCCCTAGAAATTGCAGGAGCAAGTAATAAGATGGAGGTTTTAGATTTCTCTTTTGATTTGAGCAATAGATACACCGTTTGGACCGGTATTTTAGGAGGAACCTTTTTAATGTTGTCTTATTTTGGAACAGACCAAAGTCAGGTACAGCGTTATTTATCAGGAAAATCTGTAAGAGAAAGTCAATTAGGCTTAATTTTTAACGGATTGTTAAAAGTACCAATGCAGTTTTTTATTCTGTTAATTGGGGTAATGGTTTTTGTGTTTTATCAATTCAATGCATCTCCGTTAAATTTTAATCCTACTGTAAATGATGCGATTGCGAATTCAAAATACATTTCTGACTATCAACAATTAGAAGCAGAACATATTCAAATAGAAAATACTAAAAAATTACTTTTTATTGATGGCTTTCAGCTTGAAGAAAAACAACAAATTCAAGATTTAAATGAGAGGGATTTAGCGATAAAAGCAAAATCAAAACTAATTATTGATAAAATTGATAAGGAAAATACGTTGGATAAAATTGAATCTAATGACAAAGATTATGTCTTTATTCATTTTATTTTAAATAATTTACCAAGGGGTTTAATTGGGTTATTATTAGCGGTTATTTTATCAGCAGCAATGTCATCTACGGCATCAGAATTAAATGCATTGGCAAGCACTACTGCAATAGATTTGTACAAGCGAAATGTGAAGGGCGAAAAGAGTGATGCCCATTATGTAACAGCGTCAAAATGGTTTACGTTGGCTTGGGGAATCGTTGCGATTTCAATAGCTTGTGTTGCTAATTTATTCGAAAATTTAATAGAATTAGTGAATATTATCGGATCTATTTTCTACGGAAATGTATTGGGGATTTTCTTACTGGCATTTTTCTTTAAAAAAGTAAATGGGAATGCTGTTTTTAAAGCAGCTTTAATTACACAGGTATTAATTTGTTTAATTTTTTACTTCGGAATCTATAATTTGGAAGCGCAAGGTTTAGATCCAATTATTAGTTATTTATGGCTGAATTTTATTGGCTGTATTCTAGTATCTTTTTTTTCGCTATTATTTGTCTTTAAATCGATAAATATGCAAAGTAAATTAACATTAGTTATTACTTCACTTGCAATCTTTAAAATTACCTATGATATCTTAAATGATGTATCTTTAAATATTATTCATGTCGTTACTTTAATCATTCTGTTCTTCTTTTTAGGTCTTTTTAATTTTGATAAAACAACAATTAATGACAAATAGAAATATACGTTGGGGAATTATTGGTTTAGGTAAAATAGCTAATAAATTTGCGACAGATTTAGCATCAATAAAAAATGTAGAATTAGTTGCAGTGGCTTCAAGAAATATCCAAAATGCTAACAATTTTGCAGAGAAACACAATGCTAAAAAAGCATATAGTTCTTATGAAGAATTAGCCAAAGACAGCAATGTAGATGCCGTTTATATTGCAACTCCGCATAGTTTTCACAAAGAGCATGCAATACTTTGTTTGCGAAATAAAAAAGCAGTCTTATGTGAAAAACCTTTTGCAATGAATTTGTCTGAAGTTACAGAAATGATAGAGGCAGCAAAAGAAAATAATGTTTTGTTAATGGAAGCATTATGGTCTTTTTTTTTACCTCATTTTACATATGTTTTGGACCTCGTTAAAAGTGAGAAATTTGGTAAATTAAAAAGCTTAGAAGCAGATTTTGGTTTTCATACGCCATACAATACAGACAGTAGACTATTTAAAAAAGAATTGGGTGGTGGTAGTTTGTTAGATATTGGTATCTATCCAATTTTTGCAGCTTTAGCAACTTTGGGAGAACCTGATGCTATTGATGCAAGTGCTACTTTTTTTGAAAATGGTGCAGATGCTAGCTGCGATATGGTTTTTCAGTATAAAAATGCCAAAGCAACCTTAAAAAGTACGTTGTTAGAAGAAACACCGAGTATTGCTATATTAAAATTTGAAAAAGCAATTGTAAAATTAAATAGGCAATTTCATCAATCTTCATCGATTACAATCATTCAAAATAATACAGAAGAAATAATTAATTTTGATTTTAAAACGATTGGATATAATTATGAAACTGAACACTTTAACAGTCTTTTAAGGGCAGGAGAAAAAGAAAGTAATATGATGACTTTTGAGTTCTCTAAAAATTTAATAAATACCTTAGATAAAGTAAGAGGAATTATTGGTTTAACATATAACAAGTAGTTTCTAAACAAATCAAACTCTTATTCTCCAAAATATCCTTTTGGCATAAAAATTGATTTTTATAAGTAGAAAGTTAGCGTTTTACTATTGTAAAATTTTGATTTTCAGATATTTAATAAACATAAAACAGATTTTGATTTTCTTAGTAAAAGATTTCAATGTCAGTATGACAGATATATAGAAGATGAGCAAACCAAAAGTATTAAGATTAGACAACATGTCGCTACATAGTATGTTAAATGAGGATTCTGAGTTAATCCCTTTAATGACGCCCGAAGATGAAGAAATTATTAATAAAGAAAGCGTACCTGAAATCTTACCAATTTTACCACTTAGAAATACGGTATTATTTCCAGGTGTTGTAATTCCTATTACTGCTGGTAGAGATGCATCTATTCAATTGATAAAGGATGCAAATAAAGGCGATAAAGTAATTGGGGTAGTTGCACAAAGAAATGAAGACGAAGAAGAACCTACTTTAAAAGATATTCACACAACGGGAGTAGTTGCACAAATTTTACGTGTTTTAAAAATGCCTGATGGTAATACAACGGTTATTATTCAAGGTAAAAAACGGTTTGAAATAGACGCTATCGTTCAGGATAAGCCGTATTTGAAGGCTGTTGTAAAAGAGTCAGTTGAAGATAAAGAAGTAGCGGATGAAAAAGAATTTGAAGCAATTATAGAGTCTATTAAAGAACAAGCTCTAGAAGTAATAAAGGAAAACCCAACGTTGCCTTCAGAAGCATCTTTTGCTATTAAAAACATCAAGTCAAACTCCTTTTTGGTGAATTTTATTTCATCAAATATGGATTTAAGTGTAGCTCAAAAACAGGTAATTTTAGAAAAAGACAATCTAAAAGAACGTGCTTTATTAGCTTTAAAAAACTTAAATAAAGAACTTCAGAAATTACAATTACGTAATGATATTCAGTCTAAAACACGTGAAGATTTAGACCAACAACAACGTGAGTATTATTTACACCAGCAATTAAAAACTATTCAAGAAGAATTGGGTGGCGCTTCTAATGACGAAGAGTTGGAGGAAATGCGTACAAAAGCAAAAACGAAGAAATGGAATAAAGAAGTGGGGCTTACTTTTGAAAAAGAGTTGAATCGCTTAAAAAGAATGAATCCGCAAGCTGCTGAATACGGCGTGCAGAGAAGTTATTTAGAGTTGTTATTGGAGTTACCTTGGGGAATTTACTCTGAAGATAAATTCGATTTAAAACAGGCAACAAAGGTTTTAGATAGAGATCATTTTGGTTTAGAAAAAGTAAAAGAAAGAATCATAGAACATTTAGCCGTTTTAAAGTTAAGAGGAGATATGAAATCGCCAATTATCTGTCTATACGGTCCTCCAGGTGTGGGTAAAACATCTTTAGGTAAATCTGTGGCAGAAGCATTAGGACGTAAATACGTAAGAATGTCTTTAGGTGGTTTGCGAGATGAAGCAGAGATTCGCGGACATAGAAAAACATATATTGGTGCTATGCCAGGACGTTTAATTCAGAATTTAAAAAAATCAGGGACTTCAAACCCCGTTTTTGTTCTGGATGAGATTGATAAGTTAGGGCAAAGTCATCAAGGAGATCCTTCTTCAGCGATGTTAGAAGTTCTAGATCCTGAACAAAATGAGAGTTTTTATGACAATTATTTAGAAGTTGGATACGATTTATCTAAAGTGCTTTTTATTGCTACAGCTAACAATTTAGGACAAATTCCTTGGGCGTTGCGCGATAGAATGGAAATCATAAATGTATCTGGTTACACCATTGAAGAAAAAGTAGAAATTGCTAAAAGACATTTATTACCAAAACAGTTAAAAGAACACGGATTAACTGTAAAGGATTTAAAGTTAGGTAAAAAGCAGTTAGAGCAAATTGTAGAGGGCTATACACGTGAATCTGGCGTGCGTGGTTTGGAAAAGAAAATAGCAAAAGTGGTGCGTTTTGCAGCAAAATCTATTGCGTTAGAAGAAGAATATAATATTACATTAACTGCTGAAAAGGTAGCCGATATTTTAGGAACTCCTAGAAATAGAGATAAATTCGAAAATAACGATGTTGCTGGTGTAGTTACCGGTTTGGCTTGGACACAGGTTGGTGGAGATATTTTATTTATAGAATCTATTTTATCTAAAGGAAAAGGATCTCTTTCTATTACGGGTAATTTAGGTACGGTAATGAAAGAATCTGCAACTATTGCTT
>CAJXAS010000140.1 GCA_913050305.1 uncultured Polaribacter sp.
TAGATTTTGTTGGTTTTGAATGGGATTCTGGAATTACTAATTACAATCTTAAATATGATTTTAATCATTATATAAGTGAAAAAGTAAAACTAAGTTATGGTGTTAATAATATTTATATCAAATTTAATCCCGGTAAAATAAGACCTAATAGAGAGGATTCTGGCATTGTTTCAGAAAAACTAATTGACAAATATGCTAATGAATTTGCAGCCTATATCGATGCAGAACATAAAGTAAGTGATACTTTTAGATTGCAATACGGTATTCGGTTTAGCAATTTCACACGTTTAGGGCAAGAAGAACTTAACACCTATGAAAATAATGAAGCTGTAATTTATAATCAAGAATATAAAAAATACGAATCTGCTGAAGCTACAGGAATAGATAGTTTTAAAAGAAGTGATGTAATTTCTAGTTTTAATAATTTTGAACCAAGGGTCTCTATGTCTTATAAATATGACGACAACACGTCTATAAAAGCTAGTTACAATAGAATGGTCCAATACTTACATTTACTCTCTAACACCGCATCTCCTACCCCTTTAGATATTTGGGCTCCAAGTGGAAAATATATAAAACCTCAATTATTAGATCAATACGCTATTGGTTATTTTAAGCGTTTTAAAGAAGGGATATATACTTTAGAGACTGAAGTGTTTTATAAAGATATTCAAAACAGAATAGACTATATAAATGGTGCAAACTTAGTTGCAAACAACGAAATTGAAACGGTGATTTTAAACGGAAAAGCAAGAGCCTACGGTTTAGAGTTGTTATTTAAAAAGAATGAAGGAAATTTTCAAGGCTGGATTGCCTACACCCTTTCAAGATCTGAACAGTTAACCAAAGGAAGAACTGAAATCGAACCAGGAATTAATAATAGTAGTTGGTATAGCACGCCTTTTGATAAAACACATGACTTTTCTATAAATGCAAGTTATCAATTCAATGAAAAATGGAAATTCAATTCTAACTTTGTTTTTCAAACCGGGCAGCCTGCAAATTATCCTGTTAACCAATACGAATATCAAGGCATAAATGTACCAGTATATGACGATAATAAAAGAAATGCAAACAGACTTCCTGCGTATCATAGATTTGATATTTCTGCGACATTAACACCTGAAAAAAACAAAAATAGAACTTGGCAAGGCGAATGGGTCTTTGGCATTTATAACTTATACGGAAGACAAAATGCAGCTTCATTAGCTTTTAGACGAAATCAAGAAACGTTTAGAAATGAGGCTGTGCAAACTTCTATATTCGGTGTTGTGCCTTCTGTAACGTACAATTTTAAATTTTAGAACATGAAAAAGATATATATATACACTATTTTAACGGTATTACTTTTCTCTAATTGTGAGAAAGTAGTAGATATAGATGTACCTTCAATTGAACCCAAGTTAATTATTGACGCTTCTTTTGAAGTTCTGTTTAATGAATCTCCTGTCAAAGCAAATGTGGCTGTAAAATTAAAATTATCTACAGATTATTTTGATGAAACAATACCAACGGTATCCGATGCCATTGTATTTTTAACTAATACAGCAGACAGCTCTGTTATTAACTTTTCGGACGTAAATTTAAACGGTAACTTCAAACCAATAATTAATTTCATTCCAAAAGATGCTATTGAATATGAATTGACCGTAATTTACAAGAGTGAAATATATAAAGGAAATGCGACTAAAGTAAAATCTACCCAGATTGATAGCGCCATTCAAGGAGATGAAACCTTATTCTCTGGCAAAGAAATTGAAATAAAGGTGGCTTTTAAAGACAATGTGGATAATGAAAATTACTATTTATTCAATTTCACAAATAACTTATTTTTGCCACTAGAGGATCGTTTCTTCAATGGCACAAATTACAATTTCTCGTTCTTTTATCAAGAAGAAGAAATAGAAGTGCCCACAAATGTAACAGTAACTATGTCTGGTATTACAAAGGATTATTTTACATACTTTAGAATACTTCAAAACCAGAGTGGTACAAGTGGTGGTGGACCTTTTCAATCGGTACCTTCGTCATTGTTAGGCAATGTAATTAACACAACAAATGAAGACAATTTTCCTTTAGGTTATTTTCATATTTCAGAAACAGATACAATTAACTTAGATTTGGTTGAAAAAAACTAAAACTTCACTTTAAATCATCATTCCAGAATACAAAAAAATAGTATTTTTGAATGATGACTTTTATAAAAACTACAGAACAAGACTCCAAATACAACCATCTAGAGAAGATGTCTGTATCAGATTTATTAAGTAATATTAATAATGAAGATAAAACCGTACCTCTAGCAGTTGGCGAATCTTTGCCACAAATAGCTGCTTTAACCGAACAAATTATTAAAAAACTAAAAAATGGCGGTAGATTATTTTATATTGGAGCGGGCACTTCAGGTAGATTAGGTGTAGTAGATGCCTCTGAATGCCCACCTACTTTTGGCGTTTCCTATGAACTTGTAATAGGTATTATTGCAGGTGGAGAGATTGCCATTAGAAAAGCTGTTGAATTTGCAGAAGATTCTAAAACACAAGGTTGGCTAGATTTACAAGCGCATCAGATATCTGACAAAGATGTTGTTATTGGCATTGCAGCATCAGGCACCACACCTTACGTTATTTCAGCAATAGAAAAATGCAATGAAAACAATATTATAACGGGTTGTATTGCTTGTAATAAAAACAGTCCTTTGTCAACTGTATCTCAATTCCCAATAGAAGTAGTTGTAGGATCAGAATTTATAACTGGAAGTTCTAGAATGAAAGCAGGAACTGCACAGAAATTGGTATTAAATATGCTTTCTACGGCAACAATGATTCGTTTAGGTAAAATAAAAGGAAATAAAATGGTTGACATGCAGCTGTCTAATAAAAAATTATTAGAAAGAGGGCAAAAAATGTTAGCAATAGAATTAAATATAGACCAAAACGAAGCGACCCAATTATTAAAGAAATACGGTAATGTTAGAAATTCAATTAAAAACTACAAGAAATGAGTACTAATATAAATTTACTTGGAAAAGGTTTAAAACACTTAGCAATTTTATTACTATTATTTATTGCTTCACCTGTTTCACTTACTGTAGGTTTTAAAGCTTTGAAAAAATTTGAAAATACACCTAAAGAAATGTTGTCTTATCTTATTTTAGGAGCAGCGGCTGTGTTAATTATCTTCACTATATTCTTTGCATTTAAAACCTTTAAAATTTTATTAAACGCTATTTTTAATAACTAGCAGAATGATGAATTCTAATGGAATTATTATAATTCTAGCATATCCAGACACCATTGTAAGACCTGCTTACTGGGAAAAATTAAGTAACTTTTGGCCTAAAATTGGAGTTGGTGGAAGGCATGCAGTCCAAGCCGGACACGCTGCCTTATTATTAATTCAAAATAATAAATCGGAGATAAATTATTACGATTTTGGTAGATATATTACAACTTTTGGAAATGGTCGAACACGCTCTAAAGAAACAGATCCCGAACTAGAAATTTCGATTCTTGCAAAATTTAAAAATAATAAACTTTCCAATACAGAGGAGATTTTACTATATATAGAGCGTCAAACTAAAAAAACACACGGAAATGGTAGGCTTATTGCCAGCGTTCATGAAGAAATAGATTTCGACAAAGCACAAAAATTTATTCATCAACTAATTGATAAAAAAGAGCAACCTTATGGAGCTTTTATAAAGCACGGAAACAACTGTGCTAGATTTGTAACTGATGTTATTATTGCTTCATCTCAAAATAAAAAGATCACTAAACAATTACGAAAATCTAATATAATATCCCCAAGTCCCATTGGAAATGTGATAAAATCAAATACAAATAACACTATTTATAATATTTACAACCAACACCTAAGTAACTATAAAAATCGATCGATTTTAAAAGAATACAGATCAACTTTTTTTAATAAATTTTACAAAAAACCTGATTTAAAAGGAAGTGAACATCCGGATTTAGAAATTTTTAATTTAATAAACGGTACATGGCTGGGAGGTTTAGGAAGTGGAGCATGGTTTAGTATTAAAGAAATAATAAATGAGGAGACTTATAAAATAGCAAGATACACTGTTTGTGGAATAAAAGATTTTGAAGGTTTATTTCTGCTTAAAAATAAAAAATTTAATCCTTTAGAAAATTATAAATTTGTGCACCCTACAAATTGCATCCAAGTACATATCCAACAAAAAAACAATCTCTTTTGCCTAATGAAAATTCAATAATTATTATAGTATTTAGCTGAATGTGTAGCATAAAAAACAACCAATATAAACAAAAAAAGCAGCTAATAATTTAGCTGCTTTTTTAATGAAAATATAATTTTTAAAAATTATCTAATCAACTTCTTATATTTAATACGTTTTGGCATTAAATCTCCACCCAAACGATTCTTTTTATTTTCTTCATACTCAGAAAAAGACCCTTCAAAGAAATACACTTCACTATTTCCTTCAAAAGCTAATATATGTGTACAAACTCTATCTAAGAACCATCTATCGTGACTAAT
>CAJXAS010000141.1 GCA_913050305.1 uncultured Polaribacter sp.
TCTAGTAAACTTTGATCTAATAAATTATAAGTCACCTGAAATAAATCAAAAAGAGAAGTACCATTAACCGTTACATTTAATGCTTTTTTAATCACCTCTGTTTGATTGGTGCCTGTTGTAGTCAATCCTATTTTTAAATTATGTTCTTTTTTTAGTGACGCCAAACGTTCTAAAACTTCAGAATTTTCTAAAACACCAGTTTCTATAGTTGCCGAGTGAATTTGATATACTTTTAAATAGGGGAGTAGTTGTTTAGAAAAATTCCATTGTGCATTTAATTTTGCTAAACTGTGTTCTTTTACTTCATGCACTGTTGCATTTTCATTAAAATTAGCGGTATAGGTGTAGCCCCATTTTGTAGCAATTTGGATAGACGCATCATTTTTTGTTTGTAACCACTCTAATACCAGTGCTTCTGCCAAACCATAACCAGGAGCTGTATCGAAATATCTAACCCCTTTATTATAGGCAGTTTCTAATACAGAGAAACTATTTTTTTTAAACGTTTCTAAATTGGATTTACCACCAGTTTGAAAACGAATATTTATGTATTGAGGTCTTCCTAATGCAGCAGTTCCTAATCCTAATTTCATATTTTTTTATTTAAGAACTACAAGATAACATAGAGCACCCTACTTTGTTTCTTGCCCATTCTGGTCTTTTTGAAAACCATTTATCATTCTCTGGTTGTGTATCATATGGTTTTTTTAAGAGTTGAAATAATTCATCAATTAAAGCATAATTTCCTTTATCTGCCTCGTCAATTGCCATTTGAGACATGTAGTTTCTTAGCACATACTTAGGATTTACAGCATCCATTTTTTGTTTTCTCTCTTTTGATGATATCAATTCTTTTTGAAGCCTGTTGGCATATTTTTCAAACCACAAACGCCAAGTATCTTTCACTGTATTAGAAATATTTTCGAAATCATAAAAGGCTTTTTCTATCAATTTTAAACTAGACTCTGCATCGGTAAAATCACTTAGGTTTCTAAAAAAAATAGTCATGTCTGTCTCTACCAATTGCAAGTTATCTTCTAAACGCTGAATCAATTGTAAATCATCTGCATCGCTAATAGATAAACCTAATTTAGATTTCATCATTGTTAAAGATTCATGCTCAAAATCTGTTGTGTACTGTTTTAAAATACTTTCTAGTGGTGCTACATCTTCTATGATCGGATATAAAGCATTTGCCAGTTGATACAAATTCCATAAACCCATGTTTGGCTGATTTCCATAACGATATCGTTTGTGTTCGCGATCTGTAGTATTTGGTGTCCATCCAAAATCAAAACCTTCTAACCAACCATAAGGTCCAAAATCTATGGTTAAACCTAAAATAGACATGTTGTCTGTATTCATAACTCCATGCACAAAACCAACGCGTTGCCAATCAATAATCATTTTTAAAGTTCGTTCTGCAACCTCCTTAAAGAATAAGATGTAATTTTTTTTTGAGGGAGCTCCTAAATGAGCAAAATGATGTTTAATGGTATAATCTACTAAGCCTTTTAAATTTTTCAAGTCATCTCTTGCTGTAAAAATTTCAAAACTACCAAAACGCAAAAAGGAAGGTGAAATTCTAGAAACAATAGCACCTTTTTCATACGCCGGATTCCCATCATATAAAACATCGCGTAAAACAGCATCTCCAGACAAGCTTAAAGACAATGCTCTGGTGGTTGGCACACCTAAATGATACATAGCTTCACTGCACAAATACTCTCTAACAGAAGAACGTAAAACAGCTAAACCATCTGCAGTTCTAGAATAAGGTGTTTCGCCAGCACCTTTTAATTGGACTTTCCAGTTTTTGTTTTGATGTTCAACTTCAAATAAATTAATAGCGCGTCCATCTCCTAATTGTCCTGCCCAATTGCCAAATTGGTGGCCGGCATAGCACATAGCATACGGTGTTGTATTTGGATATACGGCGTTACCAGTAACTATGTTTTTAAAAAGAGTTGTTTCAGTATCAGTAGTAGAAACACCCAATTCAGAAGCCATTTCTTTAGAAACATGTACTATTTCTGGCTTGGCAGTTTTTTTTGGTAAAACATAAGAAAAAGCCGCATTTTCTACCTGTCTTCTTGTATTTTCTTTGACAACATCTGCTGGCAATTCTGTAGTGAAAGTGTTTTTTATATTTAATTTCAAATTCGAATTTTTTTAAGTTTTCAAAGGTTTTTATCGCTTTGTTTTATCAATCTATTTTTGAAGTGCGCTAACAGAAGGATTTCTTATTTTTTTATTTTCATACAAGTTACGTAATTTGGTTTCAATTTCTACATTGTTTTCAATCTCTAGAAATACATAACATAAGTTGCCTGTTTCTAAAAAGACGCTACAGTAGCTTGTTTTATCGTGTTTTTTTAAACCAAATAAGTGTATTTTTATTTTCTGCCGGTTTAAAACCTTTTTAGCTCGTAGCGCAATCTCTTTTAATTTTTTGTGATTTACTATTTTAGTTTTTCTGCATGCAGTTTTCGCAGTTTTGCTAACTTCGGTTCAATCACGTAGGTACAATATCCTTGGCCATTGTTATTTTTATAAAAATCTTGATGTTCTTGCGTTGCTATATAAAAAGGAGGTAAAGCACTTAACTCTGTTACCACTTTGCCTTCATAGTAGACCTGAATTTGTGTTAAAACGGCTGCTGCTATCTTCTGTTGTATATTGTTGTGATAATAGATTACAGACCTATATTGTGTGCCTCTATCTGCGCCTTGTTGGTTTAAAGTTGTAGGATCATGTGTCGTCATAAAAACGACTATAATATCTTGATATGAGATAATATTTGCATCAAAAGTAATTTCAATTACTTCTGCATGACCTGTTAAGCCAGAGCATATTTCTCTATACGTTGGTTCTCCCGGAACATTTCCTCCAGCATACCCAGAGATTACTTTTTCTACCCCTTTTACTTCTTGAAATACAGCTTCTGTACACCAAAAACATCCACCTCCTAAAGTGGCTATTTGTAAATTTTCATTCATTTTATACGCTGTCATTGCTAATTATAGATATTCAGTAGTTTTTAATTAAAAGATACCTTACCCCACATATTTGCAATAATTTTTTTCTGATTGTTTAATTTATTTTTTTTCTAATTGCATTGCTGCAGAATTTATACAATAACGCAATCCACTAGGCGCTGGTCCATCAGGAAAAATATGACCTAAATGGGCATCACAAGTGTTGCATAGTGCTTCAACTCTAACCATTCCAAAAGAAACATCTCTATGATATTTAATTGCATTTTCTTGAATAGGTTGCGTAAAACTTGGCCATCCAGAATTAGAATCAAATTTTATTGTAGCATCAAATAAGGGTGTATTGCAACAAATACAGTTGTATTTACCTGCATCATAAATAGAACACAAAGCTCCTGTATGAGGACTCTCTGTGCCTTTTTGTCTGGTAACCCTGTATTGTTCTGGGGCTAAAAGGGTTTGCCATTCGGTTGCTGTTTTCTCAACTCTTTTAGTTGGCGTTGGGTTTCCTTTTGTAGCAAAATGTATAATTTCTTTCCAAGTAAGCATGCTAGTTATTTTCTTTTTTATAATTGTTATCGTCCTTTTTTTAGACGAGATAAGAGGTTTAAACTTACAACTACATCTGTTTTATTTGAACTAAATTCAATACCTAAATTTACGAAAAATTTTAAATAAAAAAATGCACAATATTTTAAATATTGCGCATGTAATTATAATTCTATTAGTACTTAATTTTTATTTCTGTCTAAAATAGATGGTAATTGGTACACCAGAAAAATCGTACATATCTCTTAACTTATTTTCTAAGAAACGTTTATAAGGGTCTCTTACATATTGCGGTAAATTACAGAAAAACGCAAACTGAGGAGTAAGTGTAGGCAATTGCATGCAATATTTAATTTTAACAAATTTACCTTTTGTAGCTGGTGGCGGATAGCTTTTTACAATTTCTAGCATTGCATCATTCAGCTTACTAGTAGATATTTTGAATTTTCTTCTTTCAAAAACTTCTACGGCAGTTTCAATTGCTTTAAATATTCGTTGTTTTGTTAATACAGAAGTAAAGACAATTGGCACATCGGTAAAAGGCTCAATTTGTTTTCTAACCATGGCTTCAAAATCACGCATAGTATTGGTTTCTTTCTCTACTAAATCCCACTTATTTATTAAGACAACAACTCCTTTTCTGTTTTTTTCTGCCAACCAAAAGATACTTTGGTCTTGGCCTTCAAAACCACGAGTAGCATCTACTACTAAAATAATAACATCTGCATATTCTATAGAACGCACTGCACGCATTACAGAGTAAAATTCTAAATCTTCTTTTACCTTCGATTTTTTTCTAATTCCGGCAGTATCTACCAGGTTAAAATCAAATCCGAAACGGTTGTATTTAGTATCAATAGAATCTCTTGTTGTCCCTGCAATATCTGTTACAATATTTCTTTCTTTACCAATTAAAGCGTTTATAAAAGAAGATTTCCC
>CAJXAS010000142.1 GCA_913050305.1 uncultured Polaribacter sp.
AAAGTAAAAGTTGTTATAAACACAGATCCAGAAGCGCCGTTTTTTAAAGCTGCAGATTATGGTGTTGTGGGTGATGCTTTTGAAGTAATTCCTAAATTAATAGAAAAATTAAAAGCTTTTAAAGCAGCTTAATTTTTTTCGGAGCGTTACTGCTCGAGTTCAATTAATAAAACATTTTAAAAACCTATCAAAATTTTATATTTTGATAGGTTTTTAATTTTATTTCACTTTTTTAATTAAAACAAAAGAGCGCAAACAATCGTTTTATTGTTCAAAGAGCCTTTTCTTCTTACAAAAACCAAATTCAAGAAAGAATATCTGTTTTTGCCATATAATTTTTAGTAAATTGTCGGCTTAAAAGTAGCCACAAATACTTGTTTAATTAGCTGTTTTTTTATGTAGAAAGATATATGGGTTTAATAAAACTAACTATAAAAGGAATTTCATACAGCCAGACACAAACTGGTGCATACGCACTCGTCTTAAGTGAAATGGAAGGAAGTAGAACTTTGCCAATTATTATTGGTGCTTTTGAAGCACAATCTATAGCCATCGCTTTAGAAAAAGAAATTAGACCACCAAGACCTTTAACGCATGATTTGTTTAAGACTTTTTCAGATCGCTTCTCTATAGAAATTAAAGAAGTTATTATTCATAAATTGATAGATGGTGTTTTCTTTTCTAGTCTAATTTGTAAAAAAGATGGGGTAGAAGAAGTTATAGACGCCAGAACTTCAGATGCAATCGCAATTGCAGTTCGTTTTCAAGCTCCAATTTTTACCTATGAAAATATTTTAGATAAGGCGGGTGTGTTTTTGAAAATAGAAGATGAATTAGGGTTGAATGATCTTTCTGAAACAGAAGAAATTTCTTCAGAAGGAGAAGACCTATTTGAACTTGATACCACATCTTTAGGCTCAAAGTTATCCGTTTCTGAATTAAATGATCAGCTAGATAAAGCAATTGCTGATGAAAATTATGAATTAGCTGCAAAGATTAGAGATGAAATCAGTAAAAAATCTTAAAATTAACTTATACATGAAAAATTTATTTTTAATTGTTTTTTGTTTTGTTTCATTTTCATTTTTAGGACAAGATATAGTGCAAGAATCTAAAGAAAACACTGCTATAGAAGTAGAAATTTCTTCTGCACCTCAACAAGATGCAAAAATAATTTCATCAACAACAGATCTTAAAGAAGAGGGATACGTAGAAGATACACCAGAAAAAAACATAAAAGAAGATACAATCATTGCAAGTGGAAATTTTACATTTACAAGCCTTTGGAGAGGTGTTTTAGGAATGTTTTCTTTAATACTTATTGCCTTTTTATTTAGTGCTAATAGAAAAGCTATTAGTTGGAAAAGAGTAGCCATTGGATTATCACTTCAACTAGTTATTGCGATAGGAGTTTTAAAAGTATCGTTTATTCAAAAAGCATTTGAATTAGTGGGAAAACTTTTTATTGAAATTTTAGAATATACCAAAGCGGGTAGTTCATTTTTGTTTGCAGGTTTAATTTCAGACATGGATTCTTTTGGGTATATTTTTGCTTTTCAAGTACTTCCAACAATTATTTTCTTTTCAGCATTAACATCACTCTTATTCTATTTAGGTATTATACAATGGATGGTTAAAATGCTAGCAATTGGTTTGTCTAAGTTTTTAGGTATTTCTGGTATGGAAAGTTTGTCTGTTGCAGGAAATATTTTCTTAGGACAGACCGAGGCACCTTTGTTAATTAAAGCATATTTAGAGAAGATGAATAAGTCTGAAATGCTCTTGGTTATGATTGGTGGAATGGCTACGGTTGCAGGCGCTGTTCTAGCTGCTTATATAGGGTTTTTAGGTGGTGGAGATAAAGAGTTGGAATTGGTTTTTGCAAAACATTTGTTAGCCGCTTCTGTGATGGCCGCTCCTGGTGCCATTGTAGTTTCTAAAATCTTATATCCACAAACGGAAGAAGTAAACACAGATGTTACAGTTTCTCAAGAAAAAATAGGTTCTAATATTTTAGATGCTATTGCAAACGGTACTACCGAGGGTTTGCGTTTAGCGGTAAATGTAGGAGCTATGTTATTGGTTTTTGTGGCAGTTATCGCAATGTTAAATGGTGGTCTAGATTTAATAGGTAATATTACTTCTTTAAATGATTTAATTGCAGCGAATACTGCTTATGATAAACTTTCTATAGAATTTATTTTAGGGTATGCTTTTGCGCCACTAATGTGGTTAATTGGAGTGCCAACAGCAGATATGACTTTAATGGGACAATTATTGGGTATTAAATTAGCTGCAAGTGAATTTGTGGGATATATACAATTAGCAGAATTAAAAAATGTGGCAAATGCAACGCATTTAGCGTATAATAAGTCAATTATTATGGCAACCTATATGTTGTGTGGTTTTGCGAATTTTGCATCTATAGGAATTCAAATTGGAGGTATTGGCTCTTTAGCGCCAGGACAGCGTAAAACATTATCAGAATTTGGAATGAAGGCCTTAATTGGTGGTACAATTGCTTCTTTAATGTCTGCAACAATTGCAGGAATGATTATAGGATAGTAGTAAATCACTAAAAGGAACCTCAAAAAAAGGTTATCTTCAAATCGTTAATAACTTTAAAATATTATTTAAAAAGCTTCGCCAAAAATGGTAGAAGCTTTTTTATTTTTACAAAGGCTTACTACAAAAAGTATAACCGAAGAAATAATTAACCGATTACATATTAGAATGAAGCAATATCACGACTTAGTAAAACACGTTTTAGAAAGCGGAAACGAAAAAGGAGATAGGACAGGTACAGGGACAAAAAGTGTTTTTGGGTATCAAATGCGATTTGATTTAAGTGCTGGTTTTCCAATGGTTACCACTAAGAAGTTGCATTTAAAGTCTATTATTTATGAGCTACTTTGGTTTATAAAAGGAGATACAAATATTAAATATTTACAAGACAACGGAGTGAAAATCTGGAATTCTTGGGCAGATGAAAATGGAGATTTGGGACCGGTTTACGGGCACCAATGGCGCAATTGGAATAGTGATGATATAGATCAGTTAAAAGAAGTTATAACCACCTTAAAAACGAACCCTAATTCTAGAAGAATGATGGTTGCTGCATGGAACCCGTCTGTAATGCCAGACACCTCTGTAAGTTTTTCAGAGAACGTTGCAAATGGTAAGGCTGCTTTACCTCCTTGTCACGCTTTTTTTCAATTCTATGTTGCAGATGGTAAACTATCTTGTCAGTTATATCAAAGAAGTGCAGATATCTTTTTAGGAGTTCCTTTTAACATTGCAAGTTATGCTTTGTTTACAATGATGATGGCGCAAGTTTGTGGTTATGAAGCAGGAGAGTTTATTCATACTTTTGGAGATGCTCATATATATAACAATCATAAAGAGCAATTAGAATTGCAATTATCTAGGGATATTAGACCTTTACCAAAAATGAAAATGAATGCTGCAATAACAAATATTGAAGACTTTACTTTTGAAGATTTTGAATTACTAGAGTACAATCCACATCCTCATATTAAAGGAAAAGTAGCTGTTTAAAGTTGCTATAATCAAATATTAAAAAGGAGCTTTTTGTGGAATTTCACAGCAAGCTCCTTTTTTATGTTTTATACAGTAATTAAGCTGTTTTCTCCACCAGCATAATCATTCCAAGCATATCCATCAGCTTCCGTTTCGTTTACAAAAGTACCGTCTATTAAATATTTAAATTCGTGAGAGGTATTTGCTTCTATGTTTACAGTTCCTTTAAAAGAGCCATTTTTTAATTTTTTTAATGGAGCAGATTCAGCATTCCATTCATTAAAACTGCCAACTACTGCTGCATTATTTGCTTCTTTTGCAGCTACAGTAAAGGTTACTTTACAGATTGGTTTACTTTTTAAAAATTGTTTTTTAATTGCCATTTTTTTGTAGGTTAAAATTCATAACAAAAATAGTCTTCATTACTAACATATCATGGAGTAATGTAGGCTTTGGTAAAGAATTATCACTTTCATAAAAGGAATAGCTAAAATTATTAATTGTGAAATTTTCAATCGATAAATTATAAGTACTCTTAAAATAATTTGGTGTTTTCAGTCTTTATTTTTAGTCTTTTTGACCGTAATCGATTTTATATTTAAATTTTTTTTGATGAAAATGACATAAAAACGTCAAATCTGAAATCATTTCTCTTATTTTTGTGAAAATTGATTTAATTTATGATTACTGTAATAGCCGCAATTGCCACTAATAATGCTTTAGGAAAAGACAACGATTTAATTTGGCATTTACCTGCAGATTTAAAAAGATTTAAAAAGGTAACGACAGGTCATTATATACTAATGGGTAGAAATACTTATGAATCTATAGGAAAGCCTTTGCCAAATAGAACCACAATAATTATTACGAGAAATAAGAATTATTTTAAAGAGGGGTGTTTAATTGCGAACAGTTTAGA
>CAJXAS010000143.1 GCA_913050305.1 uncultured Polaribacter sp.
TTTTCAGGAAATATTAAGTATTAAAAAAGCAAAAGATATTAAAACAATTTTTTTTAGCTCTATTGGAGATTATACCACTTTTGATACCAATGTATCTCCAGCTAAAAATAAATACAGATTGCTTATTAAAGATTTGGCAGACTACGCTATTGTTGGTTTACACCCTTCTTATTTTACGATGAAAGATGCTGTAATGTTAAAGAAAGAAAAAGAACGTTTAGAAAACATTACGAACGCACCAGTAATTAGATCTAGACAACATTATTTGCGATTTAATTTACCAGAAACTTACCAGCAATTAATTGATTTAGAAATAGAAGAAGATCATTCTATGGGATATGCAAGTGCGGTAGGTTTTAGAGCAAGTACCTGCACACCGTTTTATTTTTATGATTTAGATTTTGAAATTCAAACACCTTTAAAAGTATTTCCATTTGCATTAATGGATACTACTTTAAATGATTATATGAAGTTAACTCCAAAACAATCTTTGGGTAAAATTAGAGATTTAAGAAATGAGGTAAAAGCCGTAAATGGTACTTTTATTACTTTATTTCATAATGAAAGTTTAAGCAATCATCTGCGTTGGAAAGGATGGAATCGATTGTATGAATCTATGATAAAAATCGCAATTTCTTAACATGATAAACTACGTTAAAAGAAAAGATTTAGAGGTTTCAAAGTATGACGCATGTATAAAAAATGCGCTGCAATCTAGAGTTTATGCATTTTCTTGGTATTTAGATATCGTTGCAGACAATTGGGATGTTTTAGTATTGAATAATTACGAAGCGGTAATGCCAATTCCTTGGAAACAGAAATATTTTATAAAATATGTCACACAACCTTTTTTTTGTCAGCAATTAGGTGTGTTTGCAACACATAAAATATCAAAAGAATTAGTTTTAGATTTTATACAAAAAATATCAAATAAATTCTTTAAAATTTCATTACAATTAAATGCGGAAAATAAGATTGATAGCGAAAAGTTAGTTAAAAATAACAACTATGTTTTAGCTTTAAATAAAACTTCAGAGGCTTTAATTGCTGGTTTTAGTAATAATAGAAAAAGAGATTTAAAAAAAGCAATGGCTTCTTCTTTAATTATTGATGAAGATATATCGGTTAAAGAATTTTTTAAATTCTATTTATTAAATGACAAATATTACGATAAACACAATTCTATTAAAAATGTTCTTGAAAATATTTTACAAATCAAAAATGGAAGTCTGAAGCTTTATGGCGTTAGAAGTAATGGAGTTTTAATATCCTGTGTTCTTTTACTAGACGACACAAAAAGGATTACTTATTTAGTTCCTGTTCATAATCTTTTGTCTAAAAAAAGTGGTGCCATGACTTTATTAATAACTGCGATAATTAAGCAATTCCAAAATTCAGAATATATCTTAGATTTTGAAGGTTCTATGGTTGCTGGTGTTGCTTCTTTTTATAAAAGTTTTGGTGCTAAAAAAGAGGTGTATAGTTTATTAGCGCGTTTCAATTTATAAGCAGTTTTTAGGTATTTTTTTATTGAATTTTATTTTTATAATAGATTCTTGGTAAGGCGAGTTTTCTTTTACTACTTTGCACGGGTTACCAACAGCTATCGTGTTAGAAATTATGTCTTTACAGACAATAGATCCAGCTCCTATAATAACATTGTTTCCAATCTTTATTCCAGGTAATAAAACACTGTTGGCACCAATGAATACATTGTTTCCAATAATTATTGGGGGAGTTTTTGAATGTTCTGAGTGATTTGTGTGCGAATGATTTGCTGAAATAACTTTAGAACCAGTTCCGAAACCGACATTATTTCCAATAATTAAACCATTCTTAGCTTGTATATATACATTAGGGTTGTCACCAGGATCACATAAAATACCTTTTGTAATGTTTTCGGGTGCAATAACTTTAGAGGTAAAATGAACAGGCCATTTTACTTTAGGGTTTAATCTGAATAATTTTTGAGGCAATAAATAGTGAAAAAATAAAATATAATAACGAAGATATCCGTATTTTGGTCTGTAATATTCAGGATACATCCAATTAATTATCCATCCAAAAAAGAAAAAATCTAACTTCTTAAACATTATTTTTTACAATAGTTTTTAGGTGATTTAAAAAATAAGCGAGTAGTGATATATAACCCACACCACCAAAAATAGCTAAAATTAAAATTGTAATAGTTATATCGTTATATAAATATCCAAAATAAATAGCAACTAGATTAACGATGAATAGATAGCTATTAAAAATTAGACTTTCTAAATTTTTATTTAAAACTACAACTAAACTGCTTATTGGGCTAAAAGCACTTCTTCCAAGTATAAGTATAGATAAGATTAAGGAATAAGACCTTAAGTTATTCCATTTATGATTAAAAATAGATTCTAATACAGTCATACCAATTGTATTGACTAAAATTAGAAAGGCGAGCATTAGAATTAAGTTGATGCTAACAATTTTTTTAGTTAATTTTAATAATTCCGTTTTGTTCTCATTCAAAAGTTCTGATGATTTTTGAAAAAAAACATTAGATACCGAGGATGATATTAGAAATAACGGAGTTCCTAAAATTTTAAGGCTAAAAAAATAAACACCTGCTTCTTTCGCTCCAAAAAAAGTTAAAATTAAAATAGGCATTAAATTATTTGCTATTGCATTTGTTGCTGAAGAGGGAAGCAAGTATTTCACAATAGTATTATTTTTTTTTATTCCTTTTTTTATTTCTTTTAAGTTCGATTTAGAAATTACATTGCTGTTTTTGAAAAAGTAAAAAAGTAATAGTAAAAATTGCGAAATTAAAAATCCTAAAATTAAACCGAATAAATTAAAATAGTAATAAAGTAAAAACTGAAAAGTAATATTGCTAATAGTTAAAAATATTTTTGAGTTAGAAAGTGTGGAAAATTTCTTTTTGAAGGTGAATAAATTTTCATTCACCAAGTTAAATGAAAGTAACAAAGCACCAATAAGGGAAAGAAAAATTAAGTTTAGATTTAGCTTTTCTTGAAAAAAATAAATTGAAAAGACAAATAATAATGCCGAAATTAAAAAGGTTAGTACTGGTATTAAAACTAATAAAAAATTAAACCAATTTGTACTTTCTGTATTATCTTTTGAAATTACAATACACTTGTCTAATTGTAGTGTAGAGATTACAGATACAATGCTAATAATACTTATGAATACACCAAAAATCCCATATGCTTCTTCTCCATATATTTTTGCCATGAAAATTGCACCAATAATTGCAATAACTTGTGCAAATAAGGTTCCTCTGAACATTATAAGAATGTTCTTGTAAAACGGTTTTAATGTGTTTTTGGAGACTTGAGGGTTCAAAAATATTATTTTAACAAATATAACGCAGAATAGCCTTTTTTATTATTAAAATTTATATTTTTATCACAATGAAAATAGAACACGTTTTTTTTGACTTAGATCATACCTTGTGGGATTTTGAAAAAAATTCTGCGTTAACTTTTGAGAAAATTTTTATAGAAAATAATATTGATGTAAAAATTGATGATTTTTTAGAGGTGTATGTCCCACTTAATTTAAAGTATTGGAAATTATATAGAAATGAGAAAGTATCAAAAGAGGAGTTGAGATACGCGCGACTTAAAAAGTCTTTTGATGCAGTAAATTACTCAATTTCTGATGATTTAATAGAGCAATTAGCAACAGCATACATAGATAATTTATCAGAATTTAATTATTTATTTGAGGGTACTTTTGAATTGTTAGATTATTTAAAAGAGAAGTACACCTTGCATATTATTACCAATGGTTTTGAAGAAGTTCAAAATAAGAAAATGGTAAACTCTAAATTGTACCATTATTTCGATCAGATTATTACCTCAGAGTCTGTGGGTGTGAAAAAACCAAATCCAAAGGTTTTTAATTTTGCTTTAGAAAGTGCAAATGCTAGAAAAGACAATTCTATTATGATTGGTGATAGCCTGGAAGCAGATATTCAAGGAGCCTTAGATGTCGGTTTAGAAGCAATTCATTGTGTTTTTGATGATTTGACTGCTACTGGGAAAAATATTGTTTCTGTAAAAAAATTATTAGAAATAAAGCAATATCTTTAAAGTAGGTTTCGTTTACAATTGAATTAACTCTCAGTTATGAATTTATTAAAAATATATAGTACCGTTTTAATTACTATTTTTTTTCTATCGTGTTCTCAACCTTTAGATTTTGAGCAATTAGAAGAGTATTCTATTATGCCTTCAATTTCTTCTTCACTCGTCTTTTTTTCAATAGATGCATCTAATTTTAATACTATTATTTCGGGTATACCGGTAGCCATTGAGGTGAATGAAACTACAGATTTTAAACTTTTAGAGAATAGTTTTATCAAACAAAATCTGGTGCAATTAGATTTTAATTTTGAAATAAAAAATGAATTTAATCGTGTTTTTTTATTAGATATTAACTTA
>CAJXAS010000144.1 GCA_913050305.1 uncultured Polaribacter sp.
GCACCTGAAATTACCAAACCACCAAACACACCAATAAAACTTAAAAAGATGGCCAACATGATAATTCCCGGTTTAGAGACCGAATTAAATTGGAAGATTAAAATGAAGAAAATCAGCATTAATCCTGTAAAAAAAGCACCAATTAAAAACGTCATTTGTTTGTTTTGCTCTTCAATTTGACCGGTATAATCTATTTTAATTCCTTCGGGTAAATTACTAAAACTCTTCATAGAATTTTGAATTCTTTCTACTACAGCTCCCGCATCTGTCTCTCCCGGAGATAGCGCAGAATATACAGTTACTACCCTTTTTACGTCTTTATGTTTTATAGCACTAAAACCAGAACTATTGGTTTGCCTAGCTACTGCAGAAACTGGTATTTCTTTAATTTTGCCAGATGCAGGGTCTCTAAATGTAATTTTTTGATTAAAAACAGCACTTTTGTTATAGCGGTCTTCTTTGTTAAAACGGACATATATATCATAGTCTTCTCCATCTTTTTTATAAATACCAGCTTTGTTTCCAAAAACAGCCCCTCTTAATTGTTGCCCAACTTGGCCTGCAGAAACTCCTAATTCTCCTGCTTTTTTGCGATCTACCAAAACTTGCATTCCTGGCTTCGATTTGTTTACATCAATCTTTAATTCATCAATACCAGAAATACTTTGCGTATTTAAATAATCTCGCATTCTTTCTGCAGTAATAATTAATTCTTCGTAATTTTCGCCATTTAGTTCTATATTAATAGGTGCACCTGTTGGTGGGCCATTTGCATCTTTTTCAACTGAAATTAAAACTCCCGGATAAATACCTACCAAAGCAGCTTGTACTTTTTGTCTTAAAATTTCACTGTCTTTACCTTTTCTATATTTATACTCTCGCATAGAAGCGGTAATTTTTCCTTTGTGTGGCATTTCTGCAGAAGAACCACCATCTGTTTGCGGATTCCCAGCACCTTCACCCACTTGAGAAACTACACTTTCTACCATGTAATTATAATCATTGGTTGTGTACATGTCTTGATTTAAAACACTGTATACCTTTTGCTCAATTTCTTCTGTAATTTTGTTTGTTTTTTCAATATCGGTTCCTTCAGGATACTCGATATACACAATAATCTGATTTGGTTTATTATCAGGAAAAAACTCAACTTTAGTTCTTTGTTCTCTTAAAGACCAACCAAAACCAGCAAAAGCAATAAATAGTAGCATAAATGTTCCGATAACTAAGACATAAGGTCTCCATCCAGAAAGTGCTTTTTTCAATTGTCTTTCGTACCAATTTTCTAAAGAAACTAACGTATTTTTTTGAAAGTAATTAGCAGCTTTTCTTAGAACAAATCTATACACCCACAACATAACTGCTGTAAATATAATTAAGGTTCCTAAAGCATTGTATGCGCCGCCAAAGAAGAAAATTAGCAAACCAATGATTGTCATAATACTGGTTAACCTTATAATGCTTTTTATAGGCATGTCTTTGTCTTCGGTTTTCATAAATTGAGAAACCAATACCGAGTTAAAGAAAATAGCTACAAACAATGAAGAACCTAGAACAATAGATAAAGTAATAGGTAAAATAACCATGAATTGCCCCATAATTCCTGGCCAAAGACCTAAAGGAATAAATGCTGCAACAGTGGTTGCTGTAGAAATAATAATAGGAAATGCAATTTCTCCAATTCCTTTTTTAGCAGCTTCTGTTCTAGACATTCCTTCTTCGTCCATTAAACGGTACACGTTTTCAACAACTACAATTCCGTTATCTACCAGCATTCCTAACCCCATAATAAGTCCAAAAAGCACCATTGTATTTAAGGTATACCCTAAAGCACCTAAAATCATTAAAGACATAAACATAGACATTGGTATTGCAAAACCAACGAAAAGTGCATTTTTAAACCCTAGGAAAAACATTAAAACAATAACTACTAAAATTACCCCAAAAATAATATTGTTTACCAAATCATCTACTTGCCCAATTGTTTTTGGAGATTGATCATTTGCAATGCTTACTTTTAAATCTTTTGGAAAAATATCAGCTTTCGCATTTTGCACAATAACCCCAATTTTATCTGCAGCAGCAACCATGTTTTCTCCAGACCTTTTCTTAACATCTAGCATTACTACAGGCGCGCCACTTTCTCGTGCATAGGTGGTTTTATCTTTGTCTTTAAAAGAGATTTCTGCAACATCTTTTAAATAAATAGGATTTCCATTTTCTGCTTTAATTACAAAATCTCCTAAATCAGAAGGTTGGTCAATTTCACCAATAATACGAATGGTTCTTCGTTGCTGACTTGTAATAAAATTACCGGCAGACATGGTTATATTCCCACGGTTTATAGCATTTGAAATATCATCAAAACTAACCTTTGCAGCCATCATTTTATAAATATCTACAGCAACTTCTACTTCTTTGTCTTGCGCACCACGAATGGCTACTTTTTTTATTTCTGTTAAATCTTCGATTTCATCTTGTAAATATTCTCCAAATTCCTTCAATTTAGAAACCGGATAATTACCAGAAATATTAATATTTAGAATTGCTACTTCTTCAGACATGCTCAATTCAAAAACATTAGGCGTTACTTTTGCGCCATTAAATGTTGGCCAGTCTTCACCTGCCGTTTCTTGATCTATTTCGTCTTTTACTTTCTGCTTTGCCTTATCAACACTAATACTTTCATCAAACTCAACAGTAATAATAGAGTAATCTTCTTGTGATGTAGAAGTAATTTCTACCACATTACTTACCGATTTTAGTTTGTCTTCTAAAGGGTTTGTAATCAGTTTCTCGATGTCTTCCGCCGTGTTACCAGGGTATACAGAACTAATGTAAATCTTAGTTTCATTAATCTCTGGAAAGTTTTCTCTTGGCATTGTAAAGTATGCAGTAACTCCTAAATAAAGAATTAAAAACATCGATACGTAAATAGTAGTCTTATTATTTATGGCCCAAGAAGAAAGCTTAAATTCTTTCTCTACTTGATTATTTTTATTTTTCATTTTTCTACTATTTATTAAGCACTTTTACAACTTGTCCGTTATTTATACTTCTTGCGCCTTCCATAACTATTTCTGCTCCTGCGGCAAGGTTATTCGTAACTTCAATAAAATCTCCTTGTGTTTTTCCGGTCTCAATAACCAGCCTTTCCGCAACAGCTTCATTATTGTCTTTTTTATCTCTTATGATATAAATAAACTGCGCTCCTTTTGCATTTTCAGAAATAATACTTTGCGGTATTAAAACGGCATTTGTGTTTGTATAATCGTTTAATTTTAATCTTGCAGTTAAGTTTGGTTTTACTTTTCCGTTTAAATTAGGAACTCCTATTTCTATTTTAAAAGATCTATTACTTGGATTTATAAAGTTTCCAACCTGTCTTACTTTCGAGGATAACGTTTCTCCCAACACTGGGAAGTTTACACTTACAGCTTTGTTTTTAGTAATACTAGAGATATAGGTTTCTGGAACTTCTGTTTCTATATACATGTTAGAAAGATTTATAATTCTAAAAATTTCTGAGCCCATTCCTGGTGCTATTACAACACCTCTTTCTTTAAAAACATTATCTATGACTCCTGAGAAAGGAGCCCTAACAACGGCTTTTTCTAATTGATTTTTAAACTGGTTTACCGCGCTAGTTTGTGCTTCAAAAGAAGTTTTTGCTTGAAGAAATTGCATCTCAGATCCAATTTTTTGAGACCACAATCTTTTTTGACGTTCATAGGTGGTTTTAGCCAACTGTGCATTTGCATTAAGTTGAGCAAGTCGTTCAGACATTCCGCCATCATCTATGTTTGCTAAAATTTGTCCTTTTACAACTTGTTGTCCTTTTTTTACATGAACAGTTTTTAAAATCCCAGGCATTTCAGGGTAAATTAAAACATTTTGTTTCGTTTGCACATTTCCTTGCAACTCTATGAAATGGGTAAATACAGTTTCTTTTGCTATAAAAGTGGTTATTAGTGGTATGTTCTTATCTGCATTTAAAGCATCTAAGTGGTCGTTTAATTGTTTTAACTCAATAGATATTGCTTGTTTTTCTGTGTCTAATGCTGCTTTTTTAGATTTTATTTGAGCAAGATCGTTAGTTGCTAAAATACCGGCTACAGAAGTTGCTTTTTTACCTTCACAAGAAGTTAAAATTAGCACAGTTAAAAGTGTGAAATATATCTTTTTCATAATAGTTTAGTTATTTAATTTGTAGGTTTAATGCGTTTTCTAGGGTTGCTTTTTTTGCAATGATGGTTAACATAGATTGAATGTAATTTTGCTGTTGCGCATACAATTGATTTTGTGCTTGTAATAAATCGAAGCTAGAAGAGATACCTTCAAAAAATTTAACACGCTGTTTTTTTTCTATGCGCTGTGCTAAATCTACATTTCTCTTTGAAGTCTGGTAGTTTTCGATGCTTAATTGATACTCGTTTTTTGCTTTTTGAGC
>CAJXAS010000145.1 GCA_913050305.1 uncultured Polaribacter sp.
CAAGGAGATATGTTGCCAAGTTTAGCTACTAGAGTTAAATTTAGATTAGGTATTGATAACCCTAATTGTGTTGCATATGATATACTTTTTGGCTGTCCTGGTTGGGTAGAAGGTGTTATTCAAGCACAAGCTTTTATAAAGGCAGGGATTGCAAAAAAATGTTTGGTAATTGGTGCAGAAACATTGTCTAGAGTTGTAGATAAATTTGATAGGGATTCTATGATTTATAGCGATGGTGCTGGGGCCTGTATTGTAGAAGAAACAGAAGACCAAGCATCTGGAATTTTGAGCCATGCTACACAAACTTTTGCAAAGGATGAAGCTTATTTTTTGCATTTTGGTAAATCTTTTAATAACCAGGAAGATGAAAATGTGCGTTATATTAAAATGTACGGAAGGAAAATTTATGAATTTGCCATAACACATGTGCCTGCTGCAATGAAAACGGCATTAGATAAAAGTGGAATAGATATCAAAGATGTTAAGAAAATTTTTATTCATCAAGCAAATGAAAAGATGGATGAGGCAATTGTGAAACGTTTTTATAGACTGTTTAAAACACCCGTTCCAGAGGGTGTTATGCCAATGACGATTCATGAATTAGGAAATAGTTCTGTTGCAACTGTGCCTACTTTATTAGATTTAGTTTTAAAAGGGAACGTTGCAAACCAAGAAGTAAACAAAGGAGATGTTGTCATTTTAGCGTCTGTAGGTGCCGGAATGAATATCAATGCAATTGTATATCGATTTTAAGGAAGTGCTCTTGCTTAAGAGTTCTTTTCAAAAGGTCTTTTTTTTATGCCATTAATGGTCTAAGTCATATTAAGGTTTTATCTCTATTCTCTATTTTGTTGATATGTTGCGCTTTATTTTTTTTAATTGAAAAATCTATGGTCTAAACTCCTATTTCTAAAATCAAAATATTATTTTTGCGCATGCAACAACAACACAACGTACTTATATTAGATTTCGGATCGCAATACACGCAACTAATTGCAAGAAGAGTTAGAGAATTAAACATTTATTGTGAAATTCATCCATATAATCATCTTCCTAAAAATCATGCTGAATTCAAAGCAATTATTTTATCTGGTAGTCCGAATTCTGTAAGAGGAGAAAATGTTTTACATCCTGATTTATCAGGAATTAGAGGGAAAAAACCAATGTTAGCCGTTTGTTACGGTGCACAATATTTAGCACATTTCTCTGGCGGAAAAGTTGCACCTTCTAATACCAGAGAATATGGTAGAGCAAATTTATCATTTATAAAAAGTAATGAAACTTTCTTTGAAAATATTTCAGAAGGAAGTCAAGTTTGGATGAGTCATTCAGACACTATAAAAGATTTACCAACGAATGGTGAATTATTAGCAAGCACAAAAGACGTTGAGAATGCGGCGTATAAAATCAAAGGAGAAGAAACGTATGCAATTCAGTTTCATCCAGAAGTATATCATTCAAAGGATGGTAAAAAACTATTAGAAAACTTTTTAGTAAAAATTGCAGGAGTAGCTCAAACCTGGACTCCAGATTCTTTTGTAGATAGCACCGTTGCAGCAATTCAAGAAAAAGTAGGAAATGATAAGGTGGTTTTAGGACTTTCAGGAGGAGTAGACTCTACGGTTGCAGCAGTTTTGTTGCATAAGGCAATTGGTAAAAATTTGTACTGTATTTTTGTAAATAACGGTTTGTTGCGTAAGAACGAGTTTGAAAGCGTTCTAACACAATATGAAGGAATGGGATTGAATGTGAAAGGTGTAGATGCATCTGAACGGTTTTTATTAGCTTTAGAGGGTTTAACAGATCCAGAAAAGAAACGAAAAGCAATTGGTAATTCATTTATAGAGGTTTTTGATGATGAAGCAAATCAAATAAAAGATGTAGTTTGGTTAGCGCAAGGAACCATTTACCCAGATGTAATTGAATCTGTTTCTGTAAATGGCGGTCCATCGGCAACGATTAAGAGTCATCATAACGTAGGAGGTTTGCCAGATTATATGAAATTAAAAATTGTAGAGCCTCTGCGTATGATTTTTAAAGATGAGGTAAGAAGGGTAGGAGCTTCTATGGGAATAGATGCGGAGTTGTTAGGGCGCCATCCTTTTCCTGGACCCGGTTTGGGGATTCGTATTTTAGGAGATATTACCGCGGAAAAAGTTCGTATTTTACAAGAAGTAGATGCTGTTTTTATTAATGGATTAAAGGAAGATGGTTTGTACGATAAAGTTTGGCAAGCTGGCGCAATGTTATTGCCAGTAAATTCTGTTGGAGTAATGGGAGATGAGCGAACATACGAAAAAGTAGTGGCTTTAAGAGCTGTAGAAAGTACAGATGGTATGACGGCAGATTGGGTAAATTTACCCTATGAGTTTTTACAAAAAACATCAAATAAAATCATAAATCAGGTAAAAGGTGTGAACAGAGTAGTGTATGACATTAGTTCTAAACCACCGGCAACTATAGAATGGGAATAAAATATATGAAACATCTTAAATTTTTTATTTTTTTGTGTATCCTAACCTTTTCCGTTTCATGTGGACAGCAAAGAAAATACATACAATACAAGGTTAAAAAAGGAGAAACAATGCGTGTCATTGCCAAGAAATTGGATATGAAAACCAGAGATTTGTTGCGTTTAAATCCTGATGTTGGCAGAAAACCAGAAGTCAATACGCTAATCATAGTTCCTAGTAAACAGTTAAAAAATAAAGGGGTCAATAAAGATGGTTCCAAAGAAGATGAAGTGATGGTTTCCAATACTTTAAATTCTGATGATAAAGAATTGAAAGCTGCTCTCATTGCCGAAAAAGAAAAACAGAAGGAATTATTAATTTTAGAGTTAGAAAAGGAATTTAAACTTCATGAAGTTAAAAAAGGAGATACTTTTTATGGATTAACTAGATTTTATAATGTGACTCAAGAAGATTTAATTGCTTTAAATCCTGAATTAATTGAAGGTTTAAAGTTGTCTCAAGTCATTAAAATAATGCCTTTAGAGGCTAGTGTAGGAAAAGAGAGTTTTCTTTATAGAGATGAAATTGAAGAAGGTATTGCGCTTAAGATTGCAATTTTACTTCCCTTCAGAGCAATTGAATTAGATACGCTTTCTGGTGAAGAAATTTTTGAGAATAGTAGGTTGGCAAATATTGTAACAGATTTATATTTTGGAGCAACGATGGCTATAGACTCTCTTAGAGAACAGGGTATAGAAATAGACGTAGATGTTTTTGATACAGGCAGAAACAGCACAGAGATAAATAAAATCTTATCAGAAAATAACTTAGATGAGAATGACGCTGTTATTGGTCCTTTGTACTCAGAGGAAGTTCGGTTTTTAGCAGATAAGTTAAATGTGCCAATAGTATTTCCAATATATTCCCCAAAACAAGTAGAATTTACTGGAAAGAAGATTGTAAAAACTGCACCTAATAAACAATTATTTAAAGACAAGTTATTTGCATATATGCAGGATAATTTTATTGACGGTAATATTATTGTTGTGGGAGACGGAAAAGTAGATTCACAGAATGATGCTACTAAAATTAGAGAAATTCTTCAATCTAATGATTCCATAAATAGCTTTCATATTATTATGGCAGAGGATGGATATATAAAAACAGAGAAGTTTACAGAGGTGTTGCAACCCAATATGAAGAATACAGTAGTAATAGCAACCAATGACAATATAATTGCAGCAAGTGCTATAAATAGTCTCATTAGTTTACCTGAAGAAACCACAGCTACTGTGTATGCTTTTGATCAGATAAGTGTTTTCAATCAAATTGATAATTTGAAACTTGCGCAGTTAGGTTTTACATTTGTTAGTGATGTATACGTTAAAGAAGATTCTTTTGAAGCGAATGCTTTTAATTTAAAATATAAAGCTAAAAACGGAACGTTACCTTCTTTATATGCTACAAAAGGTTTTGACGTTACGTATGATATATTAATGCGTTTAGCCTCGGGTAATAATTTAGATACTACCTTTAAAGAAGGTATTTCATACAGATTAGAAAGTAAATTCGATTATACTGATAACACCCTTAAAATACCAGAAAACAAGGGTTTATTTATTTTAAAGTACAATGTAGATTTAACTTTAACTAGAATAGAATAAAATATTCTTCCCTTATAAATACAAAAAAATCCGATGAAGCTTCATCGGATTTTTTTGTATTTGTGATAATGAAAAGAAGCTTAAATTTTTTTCATTTGCTGCTTCATCATTTGCATTTGTTCTTTTAACATACCATGCTTGTCTAACTTTTTAGCTTCTGCCATTAAATTGGTAGCTTCTCGTTTACGTCTTTTAGTCATTGAGATTCCTGCTAATTGTAGTTTTGCCATTGCTAAATCATGATCCATTGCCAAGCCTAATTTTATAGC
>CAJXAS010000146.1 GCA_913050305.1 uncultured Polaribacter sp.
GTATTCTTATTTATTAGTGGTCCAGAGGTTATGATTATCATGTTAATTGTAGTGATGGTTTTTGGTGCAGATAAAATTCCTGAAATTGCTAGAGGGTTAGGTAAAGGTATTCGTCAAGTAAAAGACGCAACTAATGATATTAAAAGGGAAATAAAAGACAGTTCTGATACTACAGGAATTGATACGGATATTGCCAAAGATATTAACAAGGAAATTAGCGGTGTTAAAGACGATATTGAAGATCTTACCGGTCCAATAAAAAGACAATTATAAGTTTTCTAAAGTACTCTACTTATTGTTAAACCATCTCTAATTGGTAACAAGATCGTTTCTATCCTTGTGTCTTCATTCATCATTTTATTATACGCTAAAAGTACTTTTGTATCGGTATCTTTCGGGTTTAATGCCTCAACAACTTTACCGCTCCATAAAACATTATCAGATAGAATAATTCCGCCAGAGTTCATCTTATCAATAATTAAATGAAAATAATTAATATAATTAGATTTGTCTGCGTCGATAAAAACCAAGTCAAATTTTTCATCAATTGTAGGAATAATTTCAATTGCATTGCCCACAAACTGTGTTATTTTACTTCTAAAGCCAGATTTTTCGAAGTATTTATTTTGAAGTGTTTCTAGTTCTTCATTTTTATCTATTGTAATTATTTTTCCTTCAGAAGACAAACCCTCTGCTAAACACAGCGCAGAATATCCGGTATATGTGCCAATCTCTAAAATGTTTTTGGGCTGAATTATTTTAGTAATCATAGACAATATTCGGCCTTGAAAAGCACCGCTTAGCATTCTTGGGTTTAATACTTTTTGCCAAGTTTCTTTTGTTAGCTCTTGTAAAATGTTTGGCTCTTCTTGTGAATGAGCTACAACGTAATTGTCTATTTTTTCTGGTAGAAAATGCATTCTAATTGAGGTGTTTTTATTCTTTATTTTTTTCTAATAAAGCCTTTAAATCTTCTTTTTCTTTAGTGGTCAGGCAGTGTTTTACATCTTTACAATACTGAGAGTGTCCTTTATATAAATTAGACAATGTTGTATTCTGTTTGGAATATTTAACGCAAATTCTACACACAATAAGGTGAAGACATAACCTTATTTTGTCTTTTGTAGAAGCCTCTCTATATTGATTTTTATCACAAATAGTCGTGGCTTGGTCACATGTTATTTTTAAATTTCTAAACATATCTTAATTGTTAAACCAATTATCTTCCATACATTTTCTCAACTGTGTTCTAGCCCTATGTATCATTACCCATAAATTTGACGAAGTAATACCTAACTCCTTACATATTTCTTCTGTTTCAAATTCCTGCACAGTTTTCATTCTAAAAACCATAGCATATTTTTCTGGTAATTTATTAATACATACTTCTAATTGATTCCTCAACTCTTCGTTCTCTATTTGTTTTTCAGAAGCATTATCCCAGTTTTGTGGCACATGCTCTTCAAGCCAGCTTCCTTTATTTTCTCCATCATCATAAAAATCCATTCGTACTTCTGCTTGCCCTTTTTTAGAATTAATTTTTCTATAATGATCTATAATTTTTCTTTTTAAAATAGACACCAACCAAGTTCTTTCTGTTGCTTTTCCTTGAAAATTCTTTGCAGATTTAAGTCCGGCTAAAAAGGTTTCTTGTACAAGATCTTTTGCTAAATCACTATTGTTAACCCGAGAAATGGTGAAGTTATACAGGTAATCCGCATAGTTATCAATCCATTTATAAGGGGTTAGTCCGTGTTTTTCTTCTATCATATATTATATCAAGTATCAAATGTAATCTTAATTTATTGCATTAAAAGCTTAGCGCTTCTTTGTTCTAGTATAAGCCAAAAAATTAATTAATTAAAGAATAGCGTTATAATTTATAATTTGTTAAATATCTATTGATATTTCTTACTTTTACCCTATCAAAAACCGATAAAACATGTCTGTAGCTAAAAAAGAGTATAAACGCGTTACCGTAAAATCTCTTGTAGAGATGAAAGCTAATAAAGAGAAAATCTCTATGTTAACCGCCTATGATTTTACAATGGCAAAAATTTTAGACAGATCTGGAGTTGATGTTTTACTCGTGGGCGATTCAGCCTCAAATGTTATGGCGGGGCATGAAACTACACTACCTATTACCTTAGATCAAATGATTTATCACGCAAGTTCTGTTGTTAGAGCTATAGAGCGGTGTTTGGTTGTGGTCGATTTGCCATTTGGTAGCTACCAATCTGACCCAAAAGAGGCCTTGCGCTCTGCTATTAGAATTATGAAAGAATCTGGAGGACATTCAATAAAGCTAGAGGGTGGTAGAGAGGTCAAAGAATCTATAAAAAGAATTTTAAATGCTGGTATCCCGGTAATGGGGCATTTGGGTTTAACCCCACAGTCCATTTATAAATTCGGAACTTATACTGTTAGGGCAAAAGAAGAAGAAGAGGCAGAAAAACTAATGGAAGATGCCTTAATGTTAGAGAGAATTGGTTGTTTTGCATTGGTATTAGAAAAAGTGCCTGCTAAATTAGCAAAAGAAGTTGCAAAAGCAATCTCGATTCCTGTTATTGGAATTGGAGCCGGAAACGGAGTAGATGGGCAAGTTTTAGTTACCCATGATATGATTGGGATGACCCATGAGTTTAATCCTCGCTTTCTAAGACGTTATTTAGACTTATACAAGGACATGACAGGTGCTTTCGAAAGTTATATTTCTGACGTGAAAAGTGGAGATTTCCCTAGTGATAAAGAGCAGTACTAAACTTCACTTGTACTATATAAAATTGTCATTCCTGTAAAGACGGTTAGTTACAGTTCATTATTATTACTTTTGCGGGGACGACAAACTTAAAAATCTTCTATGAAAATTCTTCACCTAGATACCAACCACCCTATTTTATTAGAACAATTAAATAGCCTGGGTTTTACTAATGATGAAGATTATACCTCTTCAAAAGCTGAAGTTATAGCTAAAATCCATTTATATGATGGTTTAATTATTAGAAGTCGTTTTTCTATTGATGCCTCTTTTTTAGAAAAAGCAAAAAACTTAAAGTTTATAGGTCGAGTTGGAGCTGGTCTAGAAAACATAGATTGTAGCTATGCAAAAAATAACGGAATTACGCTAATTGCAGCTCCAGAAGGAAATAGAAATGCCGTTGGAGAGCACTGCTTAGGAATGTTGTTGTCTCTCTTTAATAAGTTAAACAAAGCAAATAGCGAGATTAAAAAAGGCCAATGGTTGCGCGAAGAAAATCGTGGAGTTGAATTGAATGGGAAAACGATTGGTTTAATTGGATACGGAAATATGGGGAAATCATTCGCAAAAAAACTTCGTGGTTTTGACGTTGAAGTACTTTGTTATGATTTAAAACCTAATGTTTCTGATGATTGTTGTAAACAAGTTTCACTTAGAGAATTACAGCAAAAAGTAGATGTTTTAAGTTTACACACTCCACAAACAGAACTCACAAGAAACATGGTAAATACTAATTTTATCGAAAGTTTTAAGAAAAATTTTTGGCTACTAAATACCGCACGTGGCACCTCCGTGGTTACAAAAGATTTAGTTATTGCTTTAAAATCCAAGAAAATTTTAGGCGCTGGTTTAGACGTTTTAGAATATGAAAAAACCTCTTTTGAAGACCTTTTTACCAATGATAAAATACCCAAAGCCTTTCAATATTTAATAAATTCAAATAAAGTACTTCTTTCTCCCCACGTTGCTGGCTGGACCATTGAAAGTAAAGAAAAGCTAGCTCAAACAATTGTAGATAAAATTAAAAGTAACTACTCTTAAGCTATCGGTAGTTGCCCTTGTGTATATAAACAAATAGAACGTTAACTACTGATTTACAAATACTTAAAATAAAAAATATGAAATTTTTATCAAATTATCCCGCAGAAGTTTTACTTTTAATTTTTTTAATTATTACTTTTATCCAATCTGGTATAGACAAGCTTTTAAATTGGAACGGAAACATTTCTTTTATTAAAGAACATTTTAAAAACTCCCCTTTAAAAAACACCGTTCCTTTATTATTAGGAATTATTTTAATAGTTGAAATAGTTGCAGGTATTTTAATGAGTATTGGTGTTTATGAATTATATACCTCTGAAGCAAAAGAAATTGCATTATTGGGTGTTGAGCTTTCTGCAATAGCTTTAATTTTTTTATTAATAGGACAGCGCCTTGCTAAAGATTATGCCGGAGCGATGTCTTTAGGTGTTTATTTTATTATAACAGTGGGTGGTGTGTTTTTATTAAATAGCTAAAAACTATACCAATAAAAAAACAATCAATTATACTTATTTAAAAAGGCTTTAAAACAATCGTTTTAAAGCCTTTTTATGT
>CAJXAS010000147.1 GCA_913050305.1 uncultured Polaribacter sp.
AACAATATTTATATATACAGTATGGTCTGCTAGGGGCGATTGTGTTATCTTATATTAAATAAATTATTGCTTTAGGATCTAATACAGGCACGGAAATTGCTACTTTATTTACTTTGATAGACCTATGAGTTTTTTTCGGTTGGGCTTGCTAAAATAAGGGTTAGCCTATAGTTATTGGAACTTAGTAGGAACTTTATCTCTGTGCTTAAATCTTTTATGAGACCATAGATAATATTCTGGCTGCTCTAGAATATTTTTTTCTGTTAAATCTGTGTACAAATCTGTAATTTGGTAGTCCTTATAGTCTTTTGGTGTATCTGTAATTAATTGGAATTCGGTTGTATAATATCCTCTTTTTACTCTTTTAGTCACATAATTAATTACTACTAAATCAAATCTTTTAGATAACATTTCTGCACCTGTATGAATGGGTACTTTAATATTAAAAAATTTTCTCCAATAATATGTTTTGTGCAGTTGTGGAGATTGATCACTTAATAAAATATATGCACCTTGTTGTTTGTCTGAAAAACGCTTTTGCATTCCTCTTACCATTTCCGAAGTTTTATAACCAATTACACCAAATTTTTCTCTAGAATCTCTAACAGCTTTTTCATAATAAGTATTATTCAGCTTTGTATAAGCACCATACATATCAATATTTAAAACCTTTGGTAAACTAATAGACCATTCCCAATTTGACTGATGTGCACCCATTAAAGCAATACTTCTTCCTTCTGCTGCATATTTATTTACCAATTCAGGATTGCTGTATGTATACCTTTTTAAAATTTCTTTTTCAGAAATAGAAAATGCTTTTACACTTTCTACCATTAGGTCCATTAAATGTTTAAAGAATTTTTTTCTTATTTTTAAAAGTTCTACTTCAGGTTTTTCTGGAAAAGCTAGCTTTAAATTATCGAAGACTACCTGCTTGCGATATCTGAAAACATAATAAATTAAAAAGTAAAAGAAATCAGATTTCATATATAATATTCTCATAGGAAGCCTAGAGAGTATCCAAATAAAGGGATAGGTAATCGCAAAAAGAATAAATTGCATAACAGAATTTTAGTTCTGCAAATATCGTATATAAATTTAAAACGAAAAGAGATTTTAGTAATCCCTTTTTATTATGTTTGTGGTATGATAGAAAATATAAATAGCGCTGTATTATTTATTATAGTAGCCAATGTTTTGGTCTCTATGAAAGGCTTTAGTGATTATACTTTTTTGAATACATATAAATTTCAAATAGGAAAAATTGTATCTGGGGAAAAAATCCGAATGCTTACTTCTGGTTTTTTGCATGTAGATTGGGCGCATTTAGGATTTAATATGTACGCTTTATACCTGTTTGGAGGTATTGTTGCTGGTATGTTAGGAATTCCTAATTTTCTAATAATTTACTTTCTAAGCTTATTAGGAGGTAGTCTATATTCTCTTAAATATCATAAAAACGAATCTTTTTATAGCGCTGTTGGTGCCTCTGGTGCCGTTTCGGGTATTGTGTATTCTTCGATACTATTATACCCAGAAATGGAGTTGTATTTATTTTTTATTCCCATACCAATTCCGGGTTATATTTTTGGAGTTGGCTATTTATTATACTCTATTTACGGCATGAAAAAGCAAATAGGTAATGTTGGTCATTCCGCACATTTAGGTGGCGCAATTGGTGGCTTTGCAATTACGTTACTATTAAACCCTTCTTTATTTTCTACAAATACATTTATGGTTGGCCTATTAGCCGTTCCTATTATATTATTGCTGTTATTTGGAGATAAATTAAAAGCATTATAACTGAAAAAAATGTTCTTTTGAATAGTGGATTTATTCTTTAATTTACTAAAAATGAAGCATTAAAAAAGCCTTATTATTTCTAATAAGGCTTTTTGAGCGAAAGACCAGGTTCGAACTGGCGACATTCAGCTTGGAAGGCTGACGCTCTACCAACTGAGCTACTTTCGCATGGTAAAGAGCTACAAATATAGAATGTTTTTTAACATCTGCAAACATTTTTTTTAGAAAAAAAAGCATTTTTTTAATCGCTTTCATACTGAAACAGTTAGCTTGTGAAAACGATGTTTTTTTTCTTTTTAATTTGGTAATTAGAGCCGAAATAGCGGTTTTTCTTAATTAAAAAAGCGTTTTAATTGTAAAAAATATTTTTTTCAATCAAAACCGAGGGTCACCAGCTATGCTCATTTTTTTAGATTTGAGTACATTCATGCTACAAAAATCAAAACGATTGGTAATTTTACCATAGCAGGCATAAATTCCCATACCGTTTATAGGATACAGACTCACCACATCTGTAAAATGTACTGCATCAAAATAATTGCCGTCTATATCAATAAAGGTACTCAGCCGCATGAGCTTTCCTTGAGATGTTTTATTGAAACGAGTAGTTACTAATTGGCCATATAAAAGTACATTCTGATTTGTGAATTGTGGCATTTCTTTTGCTTTTATATGCGGACAAAATGTATCTGTAACCAATGAGAAATAATTATGAATTGAAAACCCGAGTAGTTCTATTTCATCATATACATTTTCTAACCAATGGTTATTTAGTGGCGGAATTTCAAAATTCTGATGTTGCGAATGAAACAATTTTACTTGTTCTTGCACTTGCTTTGTTTTTGTAGCATTTAGTTTAAAAGTTGCTTTCCAAAGGAGTGCTGTTTTGGGTACCTTCATAGCTCTAAAAGCATTGATGCGAATGAGTGTAGTTACTTGTTCTATAGAGATGGCAATACGATCCATAAAATTATCTAAAGAAAGAAAGTCGCCAAACAATTGGCGTTCCGTTAAAATACGCTGAATGGTTAATTGTTCTATATTTTTAAGATATCCAAAACCTAAATAAATTGTTTTTCCTTTTACCTTGTTTGCATGATCGCTATGGTTAATGCAAGGCAACTCTATAAGTGCACCACACATTTTAGCTTCATGTATATAATGTTCTGCGGAATAAAAACCGCCACCATTGTTTAAAACAGCCGTCATGAATTCAATAGGGTAGTAGCATTTTAAAAATAAACTTTGATAACTTTCTACTGCATAGGAAGCCGAATGTCCTTTTGCAAATGCATAGCCTGCAAAACTTTTAATCTGACTCCACACTTCAAAAATTAAAGCATCTTTGTGCCCTTTTTTTCTACAATTAGAAACAAATTTATCTTCAACAGCTTTAAACTCTTCCACAGAACGGTATTTACCACTCATACCTCTTCGCAATACATCAGCTTCACCCAAGGTTAAATCTGCAAACTTATTTGCAACTTTCATTACATCTTCTTGGTACACCATAACGCCATAGGTTTCTGGCATAATTTCTAATAAAATAGGATGCGCTTCTTTTCTTTTCTCAGGAAATCGATGTCTTTTAATAAACTCTTCTTTCATACCAGAGCCCGAAACGCCGGGTCTAATAATAGAACTTGCAGCCACCAAGCCCAAATAATCTTGTGTTTGCAATTTCTGCATTAAACCCCGCATGGCAGGAGATTCTACATAATACGCACCAATTGCGCCACCTGTTTTTAATAAATTATTAATTCTTTTATCTTTCTTAAAACGTTCAATATCTGTAATATCTATTTCCGGAGCATTAGGATGATTCTCTTTAATAATTGCCAACGCATCTTTAATTTTAGCCAAACCGCGTTGTCCTAAAATATCGAATTTAAAAACACCTACATCATCTGCAATATTCATGTCAAACTGAACGGTTGCAAATCCTTTTGGAGGCAAGCTTGTAGCAGAATAATAATGAATGGGTTTGTCTAAAATTAAAACTCCAGCAGAATGTACACTCACGTAATTAGGAAAACCCTCTATGAGTTTGCCATATTTTAAAACCAGTTTAGATATCTCATCTAGTTTATTGCCAGCAACTCTTTTACTTAACTTATCAATTTCTTCTTTAGGTAAACCGAAGACCTTTCCTAACTCTCTAATAACGGCTCTGTATTTAAAAGTATTATAGGTTGCCAATAAGGCAACATTATCAAACCTGTTAAAGATATACTGTGTTACTGTATTTCTATCTTTCCAGGAAAAATCAATATCAAAATCTGGTGGAGAGGCTCTAAACGGATTGATAAACCGTTCGAAATACAAATCTAGTTCAATAGGATCTACGTCTGTAATGCCAATAATATACGCCACAATACTATTGGCGCCGCTTCCCCTACCTACATGAAAAAAGTTATTTTTCTTCGCGTAATTTATAATGTCATAATTGATTAAAAAGAAGGAAACAAACTTCAATTCTATAATTACTTTTAATTCTTTCTGAAGTCGCGCATGTA
>CAJXAS010000148.1 GCA_913050305.1 uncultured Polaribacter sp.
GCGTGTTACAAGACTGCAAAAGTATGTAGTTTTTTTTTATTATTTTTTTATTAGGCCTTTTTTAGCACAAAAAATATTATTTGGTAATTTTTTGTTTCATTTATTTGATAGAAAAAAATACTTAACCAAGTAAGTTTTTAGAGAGATATACATAGAAGGAAAAGAAAATAGAAACAATCTTTTTCTGAAGTTAAAATAGTTTTTAGAGTGCTAATTAACAAAAAAAGTAAGTATCTAAAAAACAGCACTCTATTGAAAAAAAAGTTGTTTTCTGCCAATTTGTCATTCGTTTTCATTTTTGGTTGTATATTTGCCTTTCATCTTTTTGAATATGCAAGCAACAGAAAAAATTATAGACGACAAAATACAAGGGAAAGCACTTGTAACAGAAAATAAAGCAGGAAACACAAAGAAATTATTCATAGAAAGCTACGGTTGTCAAATGAATATGAATGATAGTGAAATTGTTGCTTCAATTTTAGATAAAGAAGGGTATAATACTACCCAAATTTTAGAAGAAGCAGATTTAGTACTTGTAAATACTTGTTCTATTAGAGAAAAAGCTGAAACCTCTGTTAGAAAGCGTTTACAAAAATACAACGCAGTAAAAAAAGTAAATCCAAAAATGAAAGTTGGTGTTTTAGGCTGTATGGCAGAACGTTTAAAAGAGAAATTCTTAGAGGAAGAAAAAATTGTTGATTTAGTTGTTGGGCCAGATGCTTACAAAGATTTACCAAATTTATTAAGTGAAGTAAGCGAAGGTAGAAATGCTGTAAACGTTATTCTTTCTAAAGATGAAACCTATGGAGATATATCTCCTGTTCGTTTAAATACAAACGGTGTTACTGCATTTGTTTCAATTACAAGAGGTTGCGACAACATGTGTACTTTCTGCGTAGTTCCCTTTACTAGAGGTCGCGAAAGAAGTAGAGACCCAAAAAGTATTCTAGAAGAAATAGGATCTATGGTAGCGCAAAATTTTAAAGAAATTACGCTTCTTGGACAAAATGTAGACAGCTTTTTATGGTTTGGTGGTGGTCTTAAGAAAGATTTCAAAAAAGCTACTGAAATGGCGAGAGCTACGGCAGTAGGTTTTGCAGAATTACTAGACATGTGTGCTACAAAATTTCCTAAAACACGTTTTCGCTTTTCCACTTCTAATCCACAAGACATGAGTTTAGATGTAATTCATGTAATGGCAAAACATAGAAATATTTGTAAATATCTACACCTACCTGTTCAAAGTGGAAGCAATGCAATGTTAAAAGCGATGAATAGACAACATACCCGCGAAGAATACATGACCTTGGTAGATAATATTTTTAAAATTATACCAGAAATGTCTTTATCTCAAGATATGATTGTTGGTTTTTGTGGAGAAACAGAAGAAGATCATCAAGACACTTTAAACTTAATGAAATATGTGAAATATGATTTTGGCTTTATGTTTACTTATTCTGAAAGACCTGGAACTTTAGCAGGAAACAAAATGGATGATGATGTGCCGCATGAAATTAAAAAACGCCGATTACAAGAAATTATAGATTTACAACAAGAACACGCGCTATACAGAACACAACAACATTTAGGGAAAATAGAAGAATTTTTAATTGAGGGCACCTCTAAGAAAAACCCAAATGAATGGAAAGGAAGAAACACACAAAACACCGTAGCTGTTTTTCCAAAAGGGGATTATAAGTTAGGTGAATTTGTAATGCTAAAAGTTGAAGATTGCACATCTGCAACCTTAAAAGGTAGCGTTATTGGGTATTCTGATAATAATTAAAAAAACGAGTAACAAAGTTGCAAAGTTTTAAACTATAGAAAAATGGAAAACTTACAAGCATTAAAACAACGTTTCGGAATTATAGGTAATGATACGCATTTAAACCGTGCTTTAGAAAAATCTGTAAGAGTTGCACCTACAGATATTTCTGTTTTAGTAACGGGAGAAAGTGGTGTTGGTAAAGAAAATATTCCTAAAATAATACATTCATTATCGCATAGAAAACACGCTAAATATATTGCCGTAAACTGTGGTGCAATTCCAGAAGGAACTATTGATAGTGAACTTTTCGGACATGAAAAAGGTTCTTTTACAGGAGCAATACAAGATCGAAAAGGATATTTTGAAGTTGCAGATGGTGGAACTATTTTTTTAGATGAAGTAGGAGAATTACCACTAACAACCCAAGTGCGTTTATTGCGTGTATTAGAAAATGGAGAATTTATTAAAGTAGGTTCTTCTAAGCCACAAAAAACAAATGTTAGAATTGTAGCTGCTACCAACGTAAATATGTACGAAGCAATCGAAAAAGAGCGCTTTAGAGAAGATTTATACTATAGGTTAAGTACGGTAGAAATTCACTTACCTGCCTTAAGAGAAAGGAATGATGACATTCATTTACTTTTTAGAAAATTTGCATCAGACTTTGCACAGAAATACAGAATGCCTTCTATTCGATTAGATGAAAATGCAGTTACTATTTTACTGAATTATCGCTTTCCAGGAAATATACGTCAGTTAAAAAATTTAGCAGAACAAATTTCTGTAATTGAAGAGAGTAGAATAATAACAGCGTTAAAACTGCAAAATTACCTACCAAAGAACACCGGTAACTTCCCTGCCGTAATTGGTGGTAAAAAAGACAATGATTTTTCTACAGAACGTGATATCATGTATAAAATATTGTTCGATATGCGCAATGATATTAATGATTTGAAAAAACTGACACTCGATTTAATGAAAACTGGAGATATTGAGGAAGTTGAGGAAAGAAACCATCAATTAATAGAAAAAATATATGCTGATCAAGAAAGAAAGGAAAGTAATATAGAAGTACTTAATATTCCTCAAAACGCCTCTAAAGAAAAAAATTATGACTTTATTGAGACCATTGAAGAAGACGAATCTTTATCTTTACAAGACAAGGAAATAGAGATGATTAAAAAATCTCTAGAAAAAAATAATAATAAACGAAAATTAGCAGCTCAAGAACTAGGGATCTCAGAGAGAACATTATATAGAAAAATTAAACAATACGATCTGTAAGAAAACAACATCAATGAAAAAAATACAATACGTAGCTTTATTTTCGATCTGCACTTTCTTATTTCTAGGGTGTAAATATTATTCTTTTTCAGGAGGAAGTACTGGAAGCGCAAAAACCCTTCAAGTAGACTTCTTTCCCAACCAAGCACAATTAATAGAACCAACTTTAAGTCAGGAATTCACACTAGAATTACAAGATTTATTTACAAGACAAACAAATTTAACATTAGTTGCTTCTAATGGAGATTTATATTTTAGTGGAGAAATAACAAGTTATAGAATTGCACCAATGAGTGCAACTTCTAATCAAACATCTGCGCAAAACAGACTTACTATTACCGTAAATGTTAGATATATAAATACTACAGAGGAAGATAAAGATTTTGAACAATCTTTTTCCTTTTATTCAGATTATCCCGCAAATTCTCAACTTACAGGAGGAGTATTAGAATCTGCTTTTAAGGAAATTACAGAAAGAATTACGCAAGATATATTCAATGCCTCTGTTGGGAAATGGTAAAGAGTAGATGTTAGTTGAAAAAATAAGAATTTGAAAACAGATATTTTTATAAAGTTATTAGAGAACAAGACTAAAATTCAGCAAATAGAAACTGCCGAATTAAAAGCTATTGTTCAAGAATTTCCTTATTTTCAACCAGCAAGAGCATTGTATTTAAAAGGGTTGAAAAATTTAGACAGTTTTAAATATAATAATGAGTTAAAAGTAACCGCAGCATATACGACAGATAGAACTGTTTTATTTAATTATATTACTTCCTTTGAAACCGTTATTAAAAATACAGCAATCATTCATGAAAAAGTAATAGAAAAAAACTCTCCGGAAACTATTGAAATAGCAGCGACTTCTAAAACACCAATTGAAAGGGCAGTATTAGAGGATTTAGAGATTGGTAAACCTTTGTCTTTTGCACCTAATGAAAATCATTCATTCAACCAATGGTTGCAATTATCAATTAAAAAACCAATTGTTAGAACCAAAGAGCAAGAAATAAAAAACACACCAAACAAAGAAAGTTTAATTGACCAATTCATTGAAAATAAACCTAAAATAGCGCCTTTAGAAAAAGGGAAAATATATACTACGGTAGTTGATGAAAATAGACAAGATGTAGCTTTGATGACAGAAACTTTAGCTAAAGTTTATTTAGAACAAAAAAAGTACGAAAATGCAATGCAAGCTTATAAAATTTTAAGTTTGAAATATCCAGAAAAAAGTGGTTTCTTTGCAGACCAAATTAAA
>CAJXAS010000149.1 GCA_913050305.1 uncultured Polaribacter sp.
GAATTTGAGTTATTTATTCAGCCACCAAATATAAGACTATTCTGTCATACAATTCTAAAGGAAAACCAATGATATTTTTTAATTCTGAAACATCTTGCAACTCAGCAACCTCATCTTTATAATCAAAAATTTTCTTACATAATTCGTAATCTATGTAAGGATTTTTAAGTAATTCTCTAAAAGACGCTGTATTTACATTGCTTTTTTGAATATTTGGTAATTTTACAACCTTAAAAACAAGTAGTAATTTACCTACTACTTCTGCACTTAAACCCCATACTTCATAGAGTTGATTTGCTGTTGAAAAACCTTGCAATTTAGAACGATACTTAATAATTCTATCAGAAAGCTTCTCTCCTATTCCATTAATAGTTTTTAAATCTTCTTTACTAGCTATATTTAGATCTGTTGATGTTAATATATACTTTGATTTTTTAGCAAACGAACGTATATCTCGAGAAGTTGATAATTCCACATTTTGGTTTCTTTTAACAACCCACTCCGGAAATTTAAAATAGGGTGAAATATTATTTAAAAGAGAATCTGAAATTGTAGTTATATTCTGAAATTCTTTTTTTGAATTGATAAATTTACCAGTTTTTCTAAATGCTAAAAGTTTATCTATTTCAACTAAAGACATCCCTAATTGCGAACCTTTGTAATCTGTGATATAATTAGGGTTGAATGGAAAAATTTTTAACCTCCTATTTTCTATGCTAATTTTACTTAAGCTATCTATTTGGTAATGAAACGCTAGAACTTTAGGAGTATCTGTGTTTAATTTCTCCTTAGAAGAAAAATCAACAAACACAATAATAGATTGGAATATAACAATTAATATTATTAAAATAAAAATCCCATTTCTTTGGCTTTTATGATACCAGAAATGGGATTTAAATATGTTCATTATATATGTTTATACTTTAGAAGCTTTAATAGCATCCTTATATTTTTTCAATTCTTCTTTTACTTTTGGCGCTAAAAGAACAAGTCCAATCATGTTTGGAACCATCATTGCAAAAACCATTGCATCTGAGAAACCAATTACAGAACCTAAACTTGCTGCTGCTCCAATTACTACAAAAATACAAAAGATTACCTTGTATGCATATTCCATTCTTTTAGACCTACCAAATAGATACGCCCATCCTTGAAAACCATAATAAGACCAAGATATCATAGAACTAAATGCAAATAAGACTACTGCAATGGTTAAAACGTAAGGGAACCAAGAAATTGCAGATTCAAATGCACCTGAAGTTAATAAAATTGCTTGCGCATCATTTAAAGAAGCGTTCTCTGCAGTTACATTTCCTGTAATAATTAATACCAAAGCGGTCATTGTACAAACTACAACCGTATCTATAAACGGTTCCAATAAAGCAACCAAACCTTCACTTGCTGCATACTTAGTATTTACTGCTGAATGCGCAATAGAAGCAGAACCAATACCTGCCTCATTTGAAAAAGCAGCTCTTCTAAACCCTTGAACTAAAACACCTACAGCACCACCTGCAACACCTTCTGGACTAAATGCACCGTTAAAAATTTGAGCAAATGCGTCACCAATCATATTATAATTTGAAAAAATAACAAAAAGTGAAGCTGCTACATAAATTGCAACCATGAAAGGAACAATCTTATCTGTTACCTTAGCTATTTTCTTAATACCTCCAATAATAACAATACCAACTAAAACAGCCATTACTAAACCAAATAACCATCCTTTACCATGTAAAAATGAAACCCCACCAACTGGCGTAGTAATATTTTCTACTAATTGAAATGCTTGGTTTACTTGAAACATGTTTCCACCACCAAAAGAACCTCCAATTACAAAAACTGCAAACAAAGCTGCTAATATTTTACCTAATGTTTTATTCTTTAATCCTTTAGTTAGATAATACATCGGACCTCCATAAACCGTTCCATCTGCCTCAATATCTCTATATTTTACACCTAACGTACATTCTACAAATTTTGAAGCCATCCCTAAGAAACCTGCAACAATCATCCAAAAAGTAGCACCTGCGCCACCAATTGAGACAGCAATTGCAACACCTGCAATATTACCTAAACCTACTGTTGCCGACAAAGCTGCCGTTAACGCTTGAAAATGTGTAACTTCTCCTTGGTGTCCTTCTACTTTAATAGTATCTGGATTATCACCTTCGGCAGTTGTATAGACACTATCCGAAACTTCAGCACCTTTTTTTCCATTTCCTTCGATCTCATCATATTTACCCCTTACAATGTTTATTGAAGTAACAAAACCTTTAAAATTTATAAAATTAAAGTAGAACGTAAAATACAACGCTCCTAAAATTAGTGGAAATAAAACCCAATAAATACTAACTGTATCTGAAAAAGGAATCTGATAAAAAATAATATCTACAAACCATCCCGTTGCACTACCAAATGCTTCATCAATCTGTTGATCAAGACCTTTTTCTTGTGCGAATGTAAAAAATGGTGTTGCTAAAAATAACAACGAAAGAAGTTTTTTATTCATAATGTAATTTGATTAGTTTTTATTTAGTTTCCGCAATATGATAAAAAAATGCTCTTTTGACAAGTTTTGAGAGTTAAAAGTAAATTTATAGGAACTTTTCTTTAAATAACAACAAAAGTTGTTCAAGTTATTATCTGTGAAATTTTAATTATTTAAAAAATTTCTCTCAATTTTATTATTTGTTCAGGTCGTCCTAAAACTATTAACTGTGAATTAGCAACCAACTTTATATTTGCTTCTGGGTTTATAAGATACTCTTTATCCGGATTTCTAAAACCAATAACTGTGCAACCTGTCTGCTTCCTTAGATCAAGATCTAAAATAGTTTTATTAATATATTTTTCTGGTAAATCATTTACTGCAATTTCCTCTAAATTTGCTGTAGTTTCTCCCTCTATGGTTAATCTATCGACAAATTCTATAACATCTGGCGTTGTTACTAAAGAAGCCATGTGGTCTCCACCCAATTTATCTGGCATAATTACATTATTTGCACCAGCAAATTTTAATTTTTTATAAGAAGATTCATTACCCGCTCTGCTTATGATAATACAATCTTTGTTTAATTGACTGGCTGTTAAAACGACAAAAAGGTTGTCTGCATCTGATGGTAAAGCTGTAATTAAAAAAGATGCATTTTCAATTCCTGCTTTATGCAATGTTTCATCTAAAGTAGCATCACCCTCAATATTTAAAATCCCTTGGACATCTAAAGTCTCAATCATCTCTTTTTTCTTTTCGACTACAACAAACTCTTTATTATAATTTCCAAGTTTTAAAATTGCTTGTTGACCATTTCTACCATAACCGCAAACAATCGTGTGTCCTTTTAAATATCCTATTTGCTTTTCCACTCTTCGATGTTTAAGTTGTTCAAATAATTTACCGCTAACTAGGTATTCTGAAAATGCAGAAACTGCATAACCAAAAATAGTAATACTTGTTAAAATTAGAAAAATTGTAAATATTTTTTCCTCTGGGGAAAAAGGTTGAAGCTCTCCAAAACCAACTGTAGTAACAGTTATAACGGTCATATATAAAGCATCTACAAAATTATAGCCAGAGAGCCACATATAACCAATAGTACCAATGGCAATACTTGAGATTACTAATGAACCGATTTTGGCTACTTTCGATTTTACAATCATCATATTTTATAAATCAAAAACTGAACTTCTTTTCGTGTACACCATGTCTTTTAACTTTAATACAAATGCCATTGTTAAATAAAGACCAAATGATAAACCAACTGTGAAGAAAGTTACATAAATAAAAAATAAACGTACATTTAAAGCTCGCATCCCAAGCCTATCTGCTAATCTAGAAAAAACACCAAATCCATGTCTTTCAAAAAAATGCCTAATACTATCTATCATTTTTCTTAAAATATCGTGCAAGATACTATTTTATGCTGTTTTTTCAATAAAAATTTACTGATGCTTTTAGATAAAATAACAATAAAAAACATTAATAAAAGGTTCTTAGAAAGGCTATTAAATTAAAATAGGATTGATTAACTTTGCTTTTCTCAAAAAAACAGGTACGTTTGAAAGACCAAGAATATTTAGAAGTTTACGGAGCAAGAGTTCATAATTTAAAAAATATAGATGTTAAAATCCCTCGTGAAAAACTAGTTGTAATTACTGGCTTGAGCGGAAGTGGAAAATCTTCATTAGCTTTTGATACTATTTATGCAGAAGGGCAAAGACGCTATATTGAAACATTTTCTGCGTATGCCAGACAATTTTTAGGGGGATTAGAAAGACCCGATGTTGATAAAATTGATGG
>CAJXAS010000150.1 GCA_913050305.1 uncultured Polaribacter sp.
AAATAGTGAATTATTTATCAGTAGAAAATATCTCTAAAGCATACGGAGAACGCATTTTATTTGAAGACATTTCTTTCGGAATTAATAAAGATCAAAAAGTTGCTTTTGTTGCAAAAAACGGAAGTGGTAAAACATCTATCTTGAATATTATTGCAAACTTAGATGTACCAGATTCTGGACAAGTAGTTAGTAGAAAAGGTATTTCTATTGCATATTTAGCGCAGAAAGATGATATTAATCCTGATTTAACTATTGAAGAAACCATTTTTGCTACCGAAAACAAGATTCTGTCTATTGTAAATCAATACGAAAAGGCACTAAAAAACCTTGATGATGGAGATGCTTATCAAGCTGCATTTGATTTAATGGACCAGCATAATGCTTGGGATTTTGAAACGCAATACAGACAAATTTTATCTAAATTAAAATTAGAGGATTTAAGTTTAAAGGTTAGTGCACTTTCTGGTGGACAAAGAAAAAGATTATCTCTGGCTATTGTACTTATTAATAAACCAGATTTATTAATTTTAGATGAACCAACAAATCATCTAGATTTAGAAATGATAGAATGGTTAGAAGCTTTTTTTGCAAAAGAAAAAATAACTCTATTTATGGTAACGCATGACCGATACTTTTTAGAGCGTGTTTGTAACGAGATTTTAGAATTAGACGAAGGTAAAATATATAAATACAAAGGAAATTACTCTTATTACTTGCAGAATAAAGAAGAGCGTTTGGCCTTAGAAGCTACCAACCTAGGGAAAGCTAAAAGTTTGTTTAAAAAAGAATTAGAATGGATGCGCAAGCAACCAAAAGCAAGAACCACAAAATCGAAGTCTAGAACAGACGATTTTTACCAAATTAAAGAAAGTGCGCACCAGCGAAGAAAAGACCACCAAGTGCAGTTAGAAATTAACATGGAACGTCTCGGAAGTAAAATTCTAGAACTGCATAAAGTAGATAAATCTTTTGGAGACAAAAAAATACTTGATAATTTCGATTATATTTTTAAACGAGGAGAAAGAATTGGTATTATTGGTAAAAACGGAACAGGGAAATCTTCTTTTTTAAATATTATAACAGAAAAAGCTGAGGCCGACAGTGGAAAAGTGGTGTTAGGTGAAACCGTAAAGTTTGGATATTATACACAAGCCGGAATACAAATTAAAGAAGGACAAAAAGTTATTGAAGTTGTAAAAGAATTTGGAGAATTTATTCCACTTTCTAAAGGTAGAAAAATATCTGCGTCTCAATTATTAGAACGTTTTTTATTCGATAAGAAAAAACAATATGATTTTGTTGAAAAACTTTCTGGTGGCGAACAAAAACGTTTGTACTTATGTGCTGTTTTAATTCAAAATCCTAACTTTTTAATTTTAGATGAACCTACCAATGATTTAGATGTTGTTACCTTAAATGTTTTAGAAAACTTCTTACTAGATTACCCAGGTAACCTTTTAGTAGTTTCTCATGACAGGTACTTTATGGATAAGATTGTAGATGCACTTTTTGTTTTTAGAGGCGAAGGTGTTGTAGAAAATTTTCCAGGAAATTACTCAGATTTTAGAGCCTATGATGGCTCTGCACCCAAAGAAATTGCAGAAAAGCCTGTTGCAAAAACAGCTGTAACAAAAACCGAGAAGAAAGCAACAAAAAACACATTAACTTTTAATGAAAAAAGGGAATTTGGTGCTTTAGAAGGAGATATTGAAAGGCTCCAAAAGAAAAAATCAACAATTGAAACAGCTTTTTTAAATGTAGAAATTGCTCCTGAAGATATTTCGAAAAAATCTAAAGAACTACAAGAAACCATAGAAGGTATAGAACAGAAAGAAGAGCGTTGGTTAGAGCTTACTATGAAATTAGAAGATTAAACACTTACAATATCTATCTCTTTTAATAACGCTTGATTATTGAATCTTAACAGCACTTGCGCAACGGCAACCGTATCTTTTTCACAGTAGTCTACAATTCTTTGTAGGTTTTTTTCTTGGTAATAAACTTTTGCAACCTCACTGCCATCTATATCATCTTTAGGAGAAGGAATGCCTAAAATAGAGGTGAGTAGTTTTAAGGAAGTATAATGCTTATAGTCTCCGAACTTCCATAATTCTAAAGTATCTAAATGTGCCACTTCCCATGGTTTTTTTCCAAATAAGTTCAATTTTTCAGGCAATACTATTTGATGTACAATCATTCTTCTAGCAATAAAAGGAAAATCGAATTCCTTGCCATTATGCGCACATAAAACATTGCTTTTCTTAACAAAGTGTTTATCTAAGAGTGCTTTAAAATTAGTTAACAGCGTATGTTCATCATCTCCAAAAAAAGAAGTTAAACGCAACTGTTTTTTCTTTTCTACATCCACAAAATAACCCACAGAAATACATATTATTTTTCCAAATTCTGCCCAAATACCGGCGCGATCGTAAAATGCTTCTGCTGTAAATTCTTCTTTACGCTGGTATTGCGTTTTCTTTTCAAAAAGGGCTTGTGTTTCTTTCGAGAGTTCTTTCCAATTCTCTTTTTGCGGAACGGTTTCAATATCTAAAAACAAGATATCTTCTAATTTAATTGACAAATTCATAGCAATGGATTTTTCTTTTTCAAAAGGAAAGATAGTAAAAATAAAAAAGCTCCGAAATAAATTCGAAGCTTTTAAGATGTACAAATAATTAGAAACTTATCTAATTACTAATTTTTTAGTAGCTATTTTTCCTGCTTCTGTTACTTTCAAAATATAAATTCCTGCATTGATTGCAGCAACATTAATTTCTGATTTTGTTCCAGAAAAACGGGTGTCCAATACTTTTTTTCCTAACAAATTAAAGATCATTACACTTTTCTCTTCATTAGAAGCAGAAGTAAGTGTGAATGTATTGTTTGAAATTGGATTTGGATAGATTGAAAAACCTTCTATATCATTTCTATTTACGGCAGCTGTTGCCTCTTTCGGCGTAACATCTGCCCAAGAATTAGAAATACGCACAGCATCTAATTCTACAAATGGCGTTTCGTTATTTGAATCTTGTCTTAAAAGAAAAAGGTTAATTGCTGCTGGTGGATTTGTATCTGTACTAGAAATTGTTGCTGAAGGAATTGTTCCTGCAAAAGATGAAGCGTCTGGATTAATCCATGTACTAATAGTACCGTCATCCATATTATACGCTAAAATTACAAAGAGCACATCATTTAAAGCATAAGTCCCCGTTGTAAAAGTAGGGTTTGAAGACTCATAACCAAACCCAATATCAAAAGTGGTACCACTTGTATCTGGGTTTGGTCTTACCCAAAACCTTGCATCATAACCACTTGTACTTCCTGCTAAAGATGCAATATAACCTCCGTCATTAAGATCTATGTTAGTACCAGTTTGAAAACCTGTAACTTTTAATAAAAAAGATGCATATACGGTACCTGAAGTCACATCAGAAAATGCGGTATATGTTTCAGATCCAGATTCGTCAAATTTAATTTTATTACCAGTAGAAGCTTCCAAGCCTGTATAGTCTAGATTACCAGTTGTAACCAACATTTCATCTCCAGAATTAAGCATACTCCAAGCGCTTTGATCTCCTAAATTTGTAGCATCCGTATAGTCAAAATGTTCAATTATAGGAAAAGGTACGCAGACAGGGCTAGAAAGTGGTACAGATAAATCACAACTACTTTCAGATTCTCCAACAATCATTATTACTCCTTCTGTACCCTCTGTCATTCCTGTAAATGTAATTGTTCCTGCAGCACTAGTGTCTGGATTATCTCCGCCAACTGTTACTCCAGCAGGAGCTGTAATTGCATAAGTTGTTCCTGAATTACCACCTGAAAATGCAATTGTACCACTGTAAGTATCAATACCACTTGTTATGGCGTCACACGTTGTTGTTACATCTCCCAAAACAAATTCACAAGGGTAAGCAACTGAAAAAGTAACTGTTTTATTTACTGCAGGAGTAATAGCCGTATGCGTGTTATCAACTAACTCCATATAAATTGTATAAGAATTTCCTGGAGCAACAGGTATACTTTCATCATTAGTATCATATTTCATTGCTTGTGCAACAGCTGCATCAGAATTTTGCTGCAAAGTCCAATGAATATGTCCATCTACACCCGAACCATTTAGTGCGCCAACCACAAAATTAGAAGTAGAAACATTCACATCTACAGATGTAGTTGCTTCTAATACCGCTCCATCAGAAGGTGAAGAAATCGTTAATGCTGGTTCTGTCGATGTTGTCTCTCCTATCCATGCACCAGGATCAAAATCAGTAGGTGCACTCCT
>CAJXAS010000151.1 GCA_913050305.1 uncultured Polaribacter sp.
CTTTCTATTACGGGTAATTTAGGTACGGTAATGAAAGAATCTGCAACTATTGCTTTACAATACATTAAGTCAAATGCTGAAGAGTTTGGTATTAGCCCAGAAATTTTAGAAAAGTACAATGTGCATATTCACGTTCCTGAGGGAGCAACACCAAAAGACGGACCAAGTGCAGGTATTACTATGTTAACTTCTTTAGTTTCTTCTTATACACAGCGTAAAATTAAAAATAAATTGGCAATGACAGGTGAAATTACTTTACGTGGTAAAGTATTACCAGTTGGCGGAATTAAAGAAAAAATATTGGCTGCAAAAAGAGCAAATATTAAAGAAATAATTTTGTGTAAAGAAAATGAGAAAGACATTTTAGAAATAAAAGAGAGTTACCTTAAAGGCTTAACATTTCATTATGTTACAGAAATGAAACAAGTAATAGCCCTAGCGCTTACAAAGCAAAAAGTTTCAAATGCTAAGAAATTAGTGTAAATTAAAATGCCTCCTTATTGGAGGCTTTTTAATTAATAAACGGAAGTAATTTCTTGTTAAAAAAAATATTTAGTAAAAATTACGCACAATTTTTTTTTGTGAAGAACCAAACTCTTCGAAAAAAGTATTAATTTACATGCGTAAAAGTATCTAACTTAAATTCAATGTATATGAAACCTTATATAAAAGATAGCATTATTTGCGCCATACTTCTTTTAACAGTCTTTTTTACTGCTTGTATTTCAAACATAGAAGAACAGCAAGAAGAACTAACAAAGGTGTCTTATATAAGCGATGTAAAGCCAATTATGGATGCTAGGTGTTTGTCTTGTCACGGTGTTGGTGGAAACTTTCCTGAGCTAAAAAACCATGCAGATGTGAGCAATCACGCAGCTATGGTAAAAAGTGAAGTCGCAAGTGGCAGCATGCCAAAAGGAGCTGTTTTAACTCCGGCACAAATAAAAAGTATTGTAGATTGGGTAGACGAAGGTGCTTTAGATAATTAATGTACAGAATTAGAAAATGAAAAAAATCAGTATATACATTTTAATTATAGGCCTAATAGGCGTTTTTATTGGGTATAAAATGTATAATAAACCGCATATAAATGTTGCTGAAAAACCTGTAGATATTGCATTAACAGCATCTATTTTATTAGCAGATTTTTCTTCGAATGAAACAAGTGCCAATACAAAATACCTAGATAAGATTATTGCAGTGAAAGGTATGGTTACTACTGTAGAATTTGACGGTGAAAAAACAGCTATTTCATTACAAACAAAAGATGACTTTGGAAGTGTTGTTTGTTATTTAACAAAAGAAGAGTTTAAGAAGAGTACAGAAATAAAAGAAGGGCAAGAAGTTGTTTTAAAAGGAATTTGTACTGGTTTTTTAATGGATGTAATTCTTGTTAAGTGCATTATTATGAATTCAAAATAAAATAGTATGAAAATCTTATATGCCTTTTTTGTGTGTCTCTTTTTGGTTTCATTTACCAATGCGCAGGAGCGTTTTTTAACTAAAAAAGGGATGATTTCTTTTTTTTCAGAAACTCCAATAGAAAATATAGAGGCTCAGAATAATCAAGTTTTAAGTATTGTAGATGCTTCTAGTGGTAAAATGGCTATTGCCATTTTAATGAAGTCTTTTATGTTTAAAAAGGCATTAATGCAAGAACATTTTAATGAGAATTATGTAGAATCTGACAAGTATCCAAAGGCAACTTTTAAAGGAGATATTATAGATTTTGATAATATTACAACCTCAGAAATAACTTTAGCAATAAAAGGGAATTTAACCATTCACGGCAAAACAAAAGAAATTACTATTGAGGCTGTAACAAAAAAAACAGATGAGGTTATTGAAATGACTGGAAATTTCTTTATTAATTTATCAGATTTTGATGTTAAAATACCATCTGTAGTAAAAAATAATATTTCTGAAAAAATAAAAGTAAGTTTTCGTTTGTATCATAAAACGTATAAAAAGTAACCTATGAAAAAAATATTTTTAACAGCATTCTTAATTTTAGCTAGTTTACAGCTTTCTTCTCAAGATTTATTAGATATTTTAGAGCTTGAAGCTCCAGTAACAGAGAATATAGTTTCAGCGACGTTTAAAGGAACCAGAATTGTAAACGGACATTCTATAAAAAACAGAAAGGATTCAGAATTAGAATTCATTATTTCTCATAGATTCGGTAGAGTTAATACCGGCTTTGAAGAGCTTTTTGGATTAGATCAAGCTAACATTCGTTTTGCTTTTGAGTACGGATTGTCAGATAATTTAACCGCTGGAATAGGAAGAAGTAGTTTTGAAAAAACCTATGATGGTTATTTAAAATATAGTTTGTTAAAACAGAAAACGGGCGCAAATTCGTTTCCTTTTGCAGTTTCTCTTTTTGGAAGTATTGCTGCTAAGAGTCAGAAAGCAATTGCAGGAAATGAAAGAACTTTAGCTGAAAGCCTATTTTATGTAGGGCAAGTTTTAATTGCTAAAAAAGTAAATTCTTCACTTTCAATTCAAGTAACACCAACATATGTGCATAGAAACTTAGCAACTATAGATGCAGACCCGCATGATATCTTTGCGTTAGGTTTTGGTTCAAGAGTAAAGTTGAGTAAACGAGTTTCTTTAAATGCAGAATATTACCAACAGTTTCAAAAGCTTGAATCTATCAATACCAGAAATTCATTGGCTTTTGGTATAGATATAGAAAGCGGTGGCCACGTTTTTCAAATTATTCTATCGAATACCATCACAATGGTAGAAAAATCATTTATTACAGAAACAACGGGTAACTTTTTTGGCGGAGATATTCACTTAGGATTTAATCTTTCTAGAACCTTTTAACTAAATAATAGTTATTCTATAATTTCGTAATCAATACTTAGTTTACGAAAAGCTCTCAAGGCAGAGCCAGAATTTTTACCATCTAATTCAATATCCACGGCATCTCCTTCCAAAAGTATTTCTGCAAGTTCTGCAGCCAAAGAATCGTTAATAGTAGCCGAAAATTCTGCAATACATCTCGCTATTGCTCTTTTATCTGGTCTTTGTGCATCGCAAGACAATAAATTTACTTTCATAAGGATTGTGTTTGTATTTGCAAGATACAAGAGTTAGGATAAACAATTAGGGTGCTTTGACATTATTAATACAAATAGCTTCGGCACTTAACCTTTCAATTCAATTTTTGAATTACTTTCTTTTAATAAATTTAGATAATCTTCAATTTTAAAAACATTACTAGTAAACCTAGAAGTTCTTTTACTACTTTCATTTTGTCTCACAATAGACCTTGCATAGCGTCTTATTTCATCTTTAGATGTTAAGATAATTCCAGGAATTGGAGTGCTTTTTTCATTTTCATCTTTAGCAACCATTGTAAAATAAGAAGAATTACAATGTTTGGTCTTACCTGTTCTAATATTTTCAGACTCTACACGCAAACCAATTACCATAGAAGTTCTGCCTGTATAATTCACAGAAGCTTTTAAGGTTAAAAGCTCTCCAACTTCGATAGGGTTTAAAAAGTCTACTTTATTTACAGAGGCCGTAACACAATAGTTACTAGAGTGTTTAGAGGCACAAGCAAATGCAATCTGATCCATTAAATTTAAAATATGACCACCATGTATTTTTCCACTAAAATTAGAATGTGAGGGCAGCATTAATTCTGTAATTGTTAATTGAGAATCTTCAATATTTTTAAATTTTTTAATCATTTGGAGTATCTTTACTTTTAAAAGGGGCCTTTTTTATGATAGTAATCATCTTACTGCCCATTAAAATATTACTTTTTTCTAATCCAAAAATACAAATCTAATTACAAATAGCTCTTTATTTGTTCTGTATTTATTCCTTTTTTCAATGAATCTTGTTCGTCGAAATACCCTTTATTCGTTCTCATTAACTTTTAAATATAACATTGTTTAATGTTCAGTAACAAACATTTAACAAGTATTGTATTGAAGTATAAAAATTAATAATTATCTTTAAGGACCAAAATCAAAATTATGACTAAAAAATTACTTTTTATTTTATTTTTAACATTTGCTATGGGCTTAGTTGCACAGACAACTAAGACAGTAACCATTGATTGGGGTTATGGTTCAAATCCAGGTGCAAGTGGCGATGAAAACACAAGTAGAACCATAGAAATTGGCGATACTGTAAAGTGGGTGTGGAATAGTAATAACCACAACGTGGTTAGTAACA
>CAJXAS010000152.1 GCA_913050305.1 uncultured Polaribacter sp.
CCAATATTGGTTTTTGCATAATATTTTAACGTACTCATTTTTTCTAAATACGGTAAAAACTGTGGATGGTTTTTAAAATCTACATATGTTTTATAGCTAATTTCGGCCATATCTTCAATTAACTTTCTGTTTTTGTCGTTTAATTGATCTTTTGTAAAGATATCATTCTTGATTCCAGAACTTATTAATTGTTCTAAATTATATTGAGCAGAATTTTTAGTACCAAAATTAGAACTTATAGTCTGTCCTTGCACTGTTAATTGAATTTCCTTATCTTCAATTGTTGGTCCTAAAGAAGCATAGAATTGATGCGTTTTTCCTCCTCCACGAGCAGGTGGTCCACCACGTCCGTCAAAGAAAATAACTTCAATATTAAATTCTCTAGAAACTTTAGTCAGTGCTTCTTTTGCCTTGAAAATACCCCAGTTAGCCATTAAATATCCACCATCTTTTGTTCCATCAGAGAAGCCTAACATAATAGTTTGCTTGTTTTTTCTTTTTTCTAAGTGATATCTGTAGGATCTGTTTGAATAAATAGTTCTCATTACTTGCTCTGCATTCTGTAAATCTTCTACAGTCTCAAAAAGTGGAATTACATCTACTGGTAATTCATTTTTAAATCCGCAAAGATTTAGCATTGCAAAAGTTTCCATAACATTTAAAGCCGTTTGATTGTTGCTAATGATATAACGGTTTGCGCCACGCTCTCCGTTTCTAGCCTGTATTTCTTTTAATGCATAAATAGATTCTATAGTGTTAACAGAAGAATCATCTGTGAGCATTATAGGATCAATACTTCCTTTTACAACTGCTAAAATTTCAATCTGCTCCTCCTCAGGTAAAAATGCATAGTTTTTCGGAAATGTAGTATCTCCAATATCTTGTAAATCTTTAACAATTTGTGTAAATGCACCATGATGCACCCTGCTATCTTGTCTAATATCTAAGGTTGCAAAATGAAAACCAAAAATTCTTACTTTATTAATAAAATCATCTAATTCTTCTATAAATAAAGATTGATGCTTTTCTTCTATAATTTTTCTTGCTTTCGTAAGTTCGTCTAAAAATATTTCTTGAGAAAAGTTTACTTTACTATAGCTTCTTACTACGTGTTTGTATAATCTTTTTTCAATTTTTGATAAAATCTCTTGAACACCATCAAAAGTAAAACGTCTTTTAAGTCTTCTCACATCTCTGTAGTAGTTTCTCAAAATAGACTGCCTTAACCTTTCTGCTACGTCTAATGTTATTTTTGTAGTTACAAAAGGATTTCCATCTCTATCTCCACCGGGCCAAAAACCAAGATCTATAATTTCATTATCCATAGGATTTCCATCATAAATATTGTTTTGAATATAGTTGTATATTTTACTAACAGATTCGTAAAATACATTTTCTAAATACCAAATTAAACTCACAGCCTCATCGTAAGGTGTTGGTTTTTCTTTTTTATAAAATGGTGTTTTCCCTAATTGAGCTAGCAATTTTTTTATGCGCAATAAATCATCTTTTTGTATTGCTTTGTCTAAGTCTGTAATAATTCCAAGCACCGTTCCAGGATAAAATTGTGTTGGGTGTGCAGTTAAAACTACACGCACTTTAAAATCTTCTAAATGCGCTTTTAAAGCTTCTTTTTTATCGCTTAAAAGTGCAGTTTCTTTTGAGTTTCTAAGTGTACCAATTCCATCCATATTATTTACAACAGGAAAAGCTGCATCTTCTATAGCGTCAAATAATACTACTTGGCGCTCTATATATTGAATGAAACGAAATAATAAATCTGTTTTCTCTGTTTCAGTTGGGTTTTCTTGATACTTTTCAAAGAATGTATCCACAATTTCTGTTGGATTTTTTCCTTCTTTGAACCCTTTTTTACACAATTCATGAAACAACGGTAACAATACACCTGTATTGCTAATAGTATCAAAAGGCAAAGTCATGAAAATACTATTGTAAATTTGGTATTTAGACAATACATTTTCGTTAAAACGAGCAAGTTTAGGTAATCCTGTCATATTAGATAAATTTTGTAATGTAAAGCTACAAAAACCGGATGTTACAGAACTTAGGTATTTCCTAATAATGAACTATTTAATTACGAAAATGATATAAATTTTAATAAATTTTAGTAAAAAGAGAATTTGTTATTTATTTAAAGGTACAGGCTGCATTCTATTTTTTGTTCTTTGAAGATTCCATCTTGTTGGGTCGTTGGCAAATAAGAACTCTTTTAAGAAAGTGTTATCTTGATATTTTTCATAATCATCATAAATATATTCTGTTGTTTGCTCTCCAATTTCTTTAAAGTTTAAAGGATATATTTTTTGATCAACATTATGGTCGTTTGGAGTTACTGAATAGAAAGGATTTATATTCAGTCTTCTGCTAATAGAAGAGATATTATGTGCGTCTTTTTTAAGTGAGTTAAAAGTATAGATACTAACAGGTACTTTGCTAATATTTGTGCTGGTTTTTTGAGCATATGTGGAAATGTTGGCGCAAATAAAAATTATAAAAAGCAAGAATATTTTTTTCATTTCTCAAAATAATAATAACAAACATACAAAATAATTTATTTTAATAGTTATTTGTTGAAATTTTCAATCCCTTTTTTTAACCAGTTTTTATAGGTTTTGATATCTGTATATTGTTGTGGTGAATTTAAAATTTCTAAATCTGCATTCATCAAAATATAATAAGGTTGTGACGCATTTTTAAAATTTAGTATCTGAAACGTAGACCATTTATCTCCATAAGTTTTAATCTTTTTAATGTTACCATTTGCTTTTTTAAAGTCGAATTGTGCCGCTTTTGGCAGTTCTTTTTCATTATCATCTACATATAAAGAAATTAAAATGTATTCTTCTTTAAGAAGGTTGTAGATTTCTGAATCGCTCCAAACATTTTCCTCCATTTTCCTGCAATTCACGCAAGCCCATCCTGTAAAGTCTAGTAAAATAGGTTTGTTTGTTTCTTTTGCAGCTTGCAAACCTTCATCAAAATCTTTATAACAATCTAAACCTAATGGGCAGTCTGATGCTTGTTCATAAATACTATAAAATTGAGGAGGTGGAAAACCACTTAATGCACTTAAATTCCAAGTTGGGTTTTTAAATGTACCAGGAATTAAATAAACTACAAAAGCAAAAATAAGCACACCAAAAGAACTTCTAAAAAATGATATTTTCTTCAATGGAGAATCATGCGGGAATTTTATTTTACCAAAAAGATACAATACCAATGCAGAGAAAATAACAATCCAAAGACCAATAAAAACCTCACGTTTTAATAGGTCCCAATGCCCAACTAAATCTGAGTTTGATAAAAATTTAAATGCAAAAGCTAGTTCTAAAAAACCTAAAACTACTTTGGTTGTATTTAGCCAGCCACCAGATTTTGGTAAAGAATTTAATAAATTAGGAAACAATGCAAATAAGGCAAAAGGCATTGCTAATGCTAAACCAAATCCGGTCATACCTGCAGAAAGTTGAAACGCTGGATTGCCAACTGTACCCAAAGAACCTGCTAAAAGAGATCCTAAAATAGGTCCTGTACAAGAAAAAGAAACAATTGCTAAAGTTAATGCCATAAAGAAAATACCTACAAACCCACCAACATCAGAAGCAGCGTCCATTTTGGTTCCCCAAGAACTTGGTAATGTTATTTCGTAAAAGCCAAAAAAGGATAAGGAGAAAAATACTAAAATGACAAAAAAGAAAATATTTAACCAAATATTAGTGGAGATAGTGTTTAAAATACTAGGATCTAAACCATCAATTAAATGAAAAGGAACACTTAGTAACATGTAAATAATTACAATAAACACACCGTATAAAATGGCGTTTAAGATTCCTTTCTTTTTACTTTGAGATTGTTTTGTAAAGAATGATACGGTTAAAGGAATCATTGGAAAAACACATGGCGTTAACAAAGCTAACAAGCCACCAATAAATCCTAAAAGAAAAATATTGAATAAAGAATTACCAGATTTATCAGCAGCCTTGTTTCCCGTTTTTAGTAAATCAGTATTTTTTAGATCTAGTTGTAAACTCTTTGTTAAGTTTTTACTTTTTTTATCTAAAACGATGACCTCTTTTATTAGTTTTTTTCCATTTATAGAAAAAGAAAAAGATTCTTCTATTTGTATACAGGCTTCTTTACAAACTTGACCAAA
>CAJXAS010000153.1 GCA_913050305.1 uncultured Polaribacter sp.
CTGGAGATGTAAAAGATGTATTGTTATTAGACGTTACACCTTTATCTTTAGGTATCGAAACAATGGGGAATGTTTTCACAAAATTAATTGATGCAAACACAACTATTCCAACAAAAAAATCTCAAGTATTCTCTACAGCAGTAGATAATCAACCATCAGTAGAAATTCATGTTTTACAAGGTGAAAGAACTATGGCTGCAGACAATAATACAATTGGTCGTTTCCATTTAGATGGTTTACCTCCAGCACAAAGAGGAATTCCTCAAGTTGAAGTAACATTCGATATTGATGCAAATGGTATTATTAAAGTTTCTGCTTTAGATAAAGGAACTAATAAGTCTCATGAAATTAGAATTGAAGCTTCTTCTGGTTTATCTGAAGAAGACATCGCTAAAATGAGACAAGAAGCAGAAGAAAATGCTGATTCTGATAAAGCTGCAAAAGAAACTGCAGAAAAAATCAACGAAGCAGATTCTATGATTTTTCAAACAGAAAAGCAATTAACTGAATTTGGTGACAAATTATCTGATGATAAAAAAGAACCTGTTGAAGCTGCTTTAGTTGAATTAAAAGCTGCTCATGCTCTAGGAGATCTTTCATTAATTGATACTGCCATGGCAACTATTAACGAAGCTTGGAAAGCTGCATCTGAAGAAATGTATGCTGCAGAACAAGGAGCTGCTGGAGGTGCCGAACAACAAGGTGAACCAGTAGCTAGTGATGCTCAAGGTGACAATGTTGAAGATGTAGACTTTGAAGAAGTAAAGTAATTAATACTTTATCTATAATAATTAAAAACGCAATCATTTATTTGATTGCGTTTTTTTTATACTTTAAGAATACTGTATATTTGAAGCTAAAAATTGACTTAAAAGTGAAAAAAAATATAGTATTTTTACTAGGATTTCTAGCTCTAACTGCATGTAAAGACACACAAAAAAATTCTTTTAAAATAGGTATTATCTCTGATTGTCAATATTGCGATTGCGATGTTAAATGGGATCGCCACTACAAAAAAGCACCACATAGATTAAAGGAAGCGGTTGCAACTTTAAATAAAGACACACTTAATTATACGATTCATTTAGGAGATTTTATTGATAAAGACTTTAAAAGCTTAGACAGTGTATTACCGCTTTGGAAAAAACTAAAATCTAAATCATATCATGTTTTAGGAAATCATGATTTTGAAGTGAAAGACTCTTTAAAAACAGCTGTTATAAGACGTTTAAACCTTGAAAACAGATACTATAGTTTTACTGAAAAAGACTGGCGTTTTATCGTTTTAGACGGGAATGATCTTAGTTTTCATGGCGCGTTGACTCAAGAAAAAAAGCAACAAACAGATTCGCTATTTAACTTATTAAAAGATAAAAAAATACCGTATTTAAAAAAATGGAATGGCGGCTATAGTTTAGAGCAATTAAGCTGGATAAAAAAAGAACTAGAACTCGCAATTAAGAACAATCAAAAAGTTGGTTTCTATTGCCACTTTCCAATTTTTCCAATTGATCAGCACAATATTTGGAACAGGAATCAGTTCTTAGCCTTGATAAAGCCCTACAAAAATGTAAAGATCTTTTTTAATGGTCATAATCACGCAGGAGGTTACCAAATGAAAAACAATGTGCATTATTTAACCTTTAAAGGAATGGTAGACACAGAGAATACCTCTGCTTTTGCAAAAGTACAGTTTGATAAAGACACCATTACTATTGAAGGGTACCACAGAGAACCTTCTAGAAAATTAGTTATTAAATAAAATATTCCATTGAAAACCTACAACCAAAACAACTTCTTCAAACATACTTTTTGCGAATTTCAACAAGTTGATGATTTTACATTTTCAGAAAATGAAAACTATAAAAGTAAATCAGAAAGCAGTTATTTTTATACTAAAGAAGGTGTTTACAGAAAATCAAATCACTGGGGAAGAGTTGCTAATTGCAGATGGAAAATTGCTGCTAATGAAAATTACAAAAATCAACAAATAGTTATTGGTTTTGCAAAATGGGCAGACTTCTACCCCATCAACTCCAATGAAAAAGCGTTCTTTATTAAGGTTGATTTTACTAAAAAAATAGCAAATATTCAATCTAAAAAAGAAGATACAAGAAATAAACTATTTTGTTTTTCTGATGCCCAGCAGAGAATTAAACAGATAACACACTTGTTTAAAGATGATAAATGGGCAAAACATTTCGATTTAGACGTTGAAACTTTGCATTCTAAAATTATTTCTGAATTTATTAATACATCCAAGAGCCTACAAGAGATAAAGAAAAATTTCAAATAAGTTATAAGTGAATAATAAAATAAAAATTGGTATCTTATTATTGTAAAAAGAAGCTTCAAAAAATTGAATTATGAAAAATAAATTCCTACTAACAATCTTTGTTTTCTGTGCAGTACATGCCTCAAATGCGCAGAAAGAAACCTTTAATTTAACTGTAAATATATCAGGTTTAAATTCTAGCGATGGTAATTTATTGGTTGGCGTTTATAATAAAAAAGAAGCTTTTTTAAAGAAACCTATTAAAAGTACCATTGTGAAAATTGAAAACAAAAAAGCACTAGTTCTTTTTAATAATTTACCAAAAGGAATATATGCCGTTTCTTTTGTGCATGACGAGAATGATAATAAAAAAATGGACACCAATTTTATAGGAATACCTAAAGAAGATTATGGCTGCTCTAATAACGCAACCGGCTTTATGGGGCCTCCGAAATACAAGGATGCACAGTTTGTTTTAGAAGAAAACAAAACAATTGAAATCAATCTTTAAATAAACAAAATCTTATTTATTATTTTTTATAAATCTATATTCCGCGCTATCACAAAAGGATAAATACTTAGAAAGTTCACTTCCTACTTTTCCTGAATATATTTTTACTTCACAAAAATCTAATTCTCATCAAAACCTTAAACCGGTATCTAACTTCAATTATACTAATAAACCACAAAAAACCTTCTAATGCTTAGAAAATGTACCTGCCGCTTTATCTTCCTCTAAAATAATACTTGTTTCAATCTTTACTTTATTTAAAATAACTTTTAACTCTTCTGTTGTCATTTCTAAATGTGAATTAACAGTATTATCTGAAAGCATGTTTAATAATACCTCGTCTTGAGCTCTCCCTTTCTTCATAGCTTCATTATAACCAATATGCTCATTAAAAGTAACCAAAGAGTATTTAGAAGCATATTCCGTTGGAAAGGTTTTCTCTAAATCCATTTCAATCTTTCTTTTCTCTTTAAAAATAGGATTGGCAACATGATTTTTCATCTCATGAAAATTATCTATTGCTAAATCTGCAATAGCATCTGTATCTTTTTTCCTTGTTTTTTGATATGCTTTAAAAACAGCTTCCCAATCTCCTAAATCTTGATCTAAAATTTCATCTAGCACAAAAACATCTTCAAAAGAAGCGTTCATACCCTGACCATAAAACGGTACAATTGCATGTGAAGAATCACCAATTAACATAGTCTTATCTTGATAACTCCATGGCGAACATTTTATAGTTCCTAAGGGTCCTGTTGGGTTGTTTATAAACTCCTCTTTAATATTTGGAATTAAAGCCAATGCATCAGGAAATTCTTTCTCAAAAAACTGAGTTATTTTTTCTTCAGATATTAAATTATCAAAATTAAATTCACCTTCATCATAACTTAGGAATAAAGTTACAGTAAAACTACCATCCATATTTGGTAAAGCAATAAGCATAAAATCACCACGAGGCCAAATATGCAAATGTTCTTTACTTATTTGATGTCCTCCTTTTTTATCTGCTGGAATCTCGAGTTCTTTATACCCATGATTTAGATAATCTTGAGAGTAACTAAACAAGAATTTACGTTCCGAAACGTAACTTTTTCTTAAAGATGAACCTGCACCGTCTCCTCCGAAAATAACAGTTGCATTCACTGAAAAGGCTTCTTTAGTTTTATAGTCTTTAAAGTAAGCAATTGCGTTTTCTATATCTACATGTTCACATTTTTTGTTAAAATGCATCTGTACATTTTCGTGTTTTTCTGCTGCATCTAGTAAGATAGCATTCAAGTTTCCTCTAGAGATTGAATTTATAAATTCATTTTCTCTTCCAGAATAATTTGAAGAAAATGTATT
>CAJXAS010000154.1 GCA_913050305.1 uncultured Polaribacter sp.
TTTTAACCTAAGTATGTTTTTAGCATCTGTGTTTTAGAGCCTGATTGTAATCTCCGAATTGCTTTCTGCTTTACTTGGCGAACACGTTCCCTTGTCAAATCAAATTTTTCACCAATCTCTTCTAAGGAAGACATTGCTTCGTTACCAATACCATAATACATTTTTATGACTTTCGCTTCTTTATAAGTAAGCGTTCCTAACGCCCTTTCGATTTCAATTTTTAAGGACTGTACCATTAATTGGCTGTCTGGTCTTGGAGAGTCTCCTGATTGTAATACATTATACAGATTAGAATCTTCCCCTTCTTTAAAAGGAGCATCCATAGAAACATGCCTTCCAGAGTTCTTTAAAGACTGTTCTACTTCTGCTTCAGTCATTTCTAACTGTTTTGCAATTTCTTTATGGGTTGGCATGCGTTGCTCGTTTTGCTCAAGACGTGCATATATTTTTTTTATTTTATTAATACTTCCTATCTTATTCAAAGGCAAGCGCACAATTCTAGATTGTTCTGCCAATGCCTGCATAATAGCTTGACGAATCCACCAAACGGCGTAAGATATGAACTTAAAACCTCTAGTTTCGTCAAATCTTTTTGCTGCTTTTACCAAGCCTAAGTTTCCCTCATTTATTAAATCAGATAATTTCAAGCCTTGTCCTTGGTATTGTTTTGCAACGGAAACGACAAATCTTAAATTTGCACTTACAAGTGCATCTAAGGCTTTTGAATTTCCTGCCTTAATTTTTAGTGCTAGTTCTACTTCTTCATCTGCAGTAATAAGTCCAATTTTACTAATTTCTTGAAAATATTTATCTAAAGATTCTGCATCGCGATTGGTGACTTGTTTTACAATTTTAAGTTGTCTCATTATAGGAAGTTGTGATTTTTAATAGTGAATAGCAATAGGTAGATTTTTAAAAGAATATATTTCTTTTAAAAGTAGTAAGTAGGAATCGTTGAATAAAAAATCTAGAATGCAGGAAGCTTGAATTGAACCAATCGATTGCTATCAATATGGTCAATTCTAATGTGTGTATTTAGGATAACAGATGTATTTCCCATAAATCCCAATATACGAAAAACGAGCGATTTTCTATTGAAAACCGCTCGTTTTGTGTCTATTTTAACATGTTTTGGTCAATTATGACGTAAAACGATGTATTTATTAAAATCTAAAAGTCGCACCTATTAGAAAGTTTCTAGTAGCCTGTGGATAATATCCTGCTCCGTCTACTGTAGTTACCGTTCCTGGATTAGAGTAATCATCGTCAAAAGTATAGTAATACCCTCTGTCAACATATTCTGTATCAAAAATATTAGTTACCAATGCTGTAAAAACAACAGATTTAAATATTTTATTTGTTTTTAAGGTATACACAACATTTAAGTCAGACGTAAAGTAGCTTTCTAAAACATCATTGGTAGAGACTTCACTACTAAAATTACTCATAAATTGCTCACTAACATACTTAGATAAGAGTGAAAGTTGCACATTTTTTAAAGGTGTATACGTAAATATATTCCCAACAATTACGTCTGGTGAAAACGATAAATCTGTATTTCCGAGAGACTGTGGCGTTGTATTTCCATCCTTGGTAATAAAGAAATCTCTATTTTTATTAGAACTAAAAGTTGCATTTGGTCTGATAGAAAGTTTGTCAGAAATTCTAATGTCTACATCCATTTCTAAACCTAACCTATAACTACTACCAGAAGTTGCTCTTATTGGCGCACCAACATCGTTTAAAGCACCTGTTAATACCAACTGATTTTTATAATCCATAAAATAACTATTTACGGTCAGTTTTACATTATCACTTCTAAAACGCCAACCTAACTCATAATCATTTAAAGTTTCTGGGGTAGTTACACCCGCTTCAAAATCATTTCTATTTGGCTCTCTATTTGCTACAGCAAAAGAAGTATATAAACTGTTGTTTGGATTGATTTTATAGGTAAAACCAAATTTAGGATTAAAGAAACTAAAATTAGCATCCACATCAATAGCTGCAATATCACTTGTAATTCCTTTTGTTTGGTAGCCAACAAATCTTCCTTGAACATCTAAATACCCAATTAATTTATCTGTAATATCAAAAGTTGCTTTTGCAAATACAGATAAATCTGTTTTTTTAGCATCAGAGAAATAATAACGATCTCTAATGTTCACATCTGCAGCTAGGTCAGATCCCCAAATTACTTCACCATAATGGTCTGCAGTATAATCAGAATAAGAAACTCCTGAAATAAAATTTAGTTTATCTGTTTTGTAGTTTGTATTAAAGTTTACAACATAAAAATCGTTATCTAACCAGCGTCTTACAATTACATCACTACCGTCTGCTATTAAATTATTAAAATCTGCTGCCTGAACTTCGTCACCTTCTTTAGACTCTTTAGACTGCTCAAAATAACCAGCCCCTTTTGTATAGTTTAAGGCTAAATTTGTTGACCAATTGTCATTCAATTTTTCGTTCCAATGCAACTGATAGTGGTTTTGCTCATAATTATCCGTTTCATTGTCATAGGTATACGGATTTTGTCTTCTATCCTCGGCTAATTGATCCGCAGTTAAACCAGCCCAAGCTTGGTAGGTTTGTTCTTTTCCACCAAAAGTAACGGCTTTTATTAATGTGTTTTTATCTGTATAACTTCCCTGTAGATAATAGGATTTTAAGTCGGTAAAAGCTCTGTCTACGTAACCATCTGAAGAAATATTAGACAAACGTCCGGCAATTTCTATATGATCGTTAATTTTCCCGGTACTAAATTTTACGGTATGTTTTCTAGTATTAAAAGAACCAAAAGAGTTTGAAATTTCTCCGAAAGCTTCCTCAGAAACCGCATCTGTTAAGATGTTTAAACTTGCGCCAAAAGCACCAGAACCATTGGTAGATGTACCAATACCACGTTGCAATTGTAAGTTCTCTGTAGAGGATGCAAAGTCGCTTAAATTCACCCAAAAAGTACCATGACTTTCGGGATCATTGTACGGAATTCCGTTTACCGTTACATTAATTCTTTCTCCATTAGAGCCACGAACGCTCATATAGGTATAACCAACACCAGCACCAGCATCACTAGAAGAAACTACAGAAGGCATGTAATTTAGTAAAATAGGAATGTCTTGCCCTAGATTACGTTTTGCAATTTCTTTTTTTGATAAATTAGAAAAGGTAACAGGTATATCTGTATTTGCACGAACCGCAGAAACTAAAACTTCTTCTAAAACATATTGAGATAAAAATAATTGCAATACAATTTCCTCGTCTTGATTAATTTCTTGGTCAAAATACCCAGTTTTATAACCTAAGTACGAAATTTTAACTTTGTATTTTCCTTGATTGATTTTCAACGAAAAGTTACCTTCGTCGTTCGTGAATGTTCCTTTTTTAATTTCTTGAACTAGAATAGAAGCTCCGGGTAAAGGATTTTTGTTTTCATCTACAACTTTTCCAGAAAGTGTAAAGGATTGGGCGTTTGCAAGTGTACTTACAAACAAGAATAAAAAAATGGATATTTTTTTCATTTTAAAAAATTTAAAACGAATAAAAAGAGGTAATTATTCTTGTGATTAATATTGAATAATTAATTGTTGTTTGTACGAAGAAAGCTTTTTCCTATGCATCGGAAGAAATAATTTATATTTTAAATTACTTCACTTTTTTTGTAAAAAACATTCAAAATCCCTAAACAGCATTATCTGTTCTAGGTTCATTGGGTATGATCTCAGCTTTTTAAAGCACCCCTTTATGAGAACAATGCAAAATTAAGTTAGAAAAATTGATTATGAAACAGAAAAGTGATTTTTTTTAATCGAATTTCGGTTTCTTGCGAAGTGCTTTTTTTACGGAGTTATGTTTTTTGGTTTCAACTCTTCTTTTTAATGCGCCTTTGCTAGGCTTTGTCATTCGTCTTTTCTTAGGACGAATTAAATTTGTTTTTAACAATGCTAAAAAACGTTTGATTGAAATTTCTTTATTTCTGTGCTGAGAACGTGTTTCTTCACAAAAAAGAATCAGTACATTTTCTTTCGTTAATTTTGATACAAGTTTGATTTTTAAAAGTTCTTTTTCCTTTTCAGAGAGAGAAA
>CAJXAS010000155.1 GCA_913050305.1 uncultured Polaribacter sp.
TATTTAAAAAAATAAAAATTGTTTTGTAAAATACTAAACAGCACTCTTTTCCGTATATTTATAAGCCTACTTACTTGTGCTAAAGTTATTTTAAAAAAGCCCATTGCTTTATTTTAATAAATAAAAATTATTTTGGCTTACAAGAAAAAAAGAGTCACCGGTTTAGTCCCCGAGCAGTTTTTGAGATTGCAAAAAATAGTGGAATTTCACCCTGTAAATACTTAAAAAAACAATAAGTTACAGGATTGTAAAAACGAAAAAAGCATCTCATAAATGAGATGCTTTTTGCGGTCTGGACGGGACTCGAACCCGCGACCCCCTGCGTGACAGGCAGGTATTCTAACCAACTGAACTACCAGACCGTTGCTCTTAGCGGTTGCAAATATAACATAGATTTTAATATCTGCAAACATAAAATGATAAAATTATTTTTTTTTCTTCCGACTTATTAGATACGAAGTTAAAACTGTATTGTAACCCGTATTTATATCTACAGGTAGATAGTCAATTTTATATTGTAAACATTTATTCTTCAATTCTTTAAAATAATTACCCACCAATTCAGTATATTTTTCTTGCACATTTTCTGTATTAATATTAATTTCTTCTCCGGTCTCAACATCAATAAATTTTTTGGGCGAATTATCAAAATTGAAGTTAAATTCTGTTTTTCCGTCATACGTATGAAATAAAACTACTTCATGCTTGTTAAATTTAAGATGTTTTAAAGCTTCAAATAATACATCATTGTCCTTATTTGGTTGAAACATATCTGTGAAAACAAAAATCAAAGAACGTTTGTGAAGTTTTTCTGCAATTTCATGCAAATATTTATAAGTATCTGTTGAGGTTTTAGATGTAGACACTAACAATTGTTCTAATTGATATAATAACATACTTCTATGGCGCTCACTTCCTTTCTCTGGAGCATAATATTCATAACTATCAGCATAAATACTTAACCCAACCGCATCTCTTTGTCTTTTTAAAATCTCCATTAAAGAAGCAGCTGCAATCGCCGAAAAACCAACCTTATTTAAGGTACTTAATGTTTGTTTTTTTACAATAGGATAGTGCATGGATGCAGAGTTGTCTATAACAATATGACATCTAAGATTGGTCTCCTCTTCATACTTTTTAGTATACAACTTCTCTGTCTTTGCGAATAGTTTCCAATCTATATGACGCGTACTTTCTCCTGTATTGTATAATTTATGTTCAGAAAACTCAACAGAAAACCCGTGAAACGGACTTTTATGAATTCCTGTAATAAAACCCTCAACCACTTGTTTTGCAAGTAGCGATAAATTTTTTATTTCAGATGCTTTTACTTCAGATAGATTCATGCTATTTTTTAATACTTTGTGCTCTTATTAAATTATCTGTAGTTTGTAATAATTTCTTTAATAAAATTGGATTGTAATTTGGGTTATCATTTAAAAAATCTTGTAAAACAGCATTCGATTCCTCTGATGAATATTTACCAATAGAATTTGCCAACCAACCTTTAGGGAAAAAAATATCTCCAGTTATTTGCACTTCTTCTAACTTCTCTAAAATTGGTTTTAAATGTTTAATTGCGGAATTCTGTCTTAATGGATGGTGTATATTGCTCAATGCGGTTTCTACCCAAGATTCTTTTTCTCTGTTTTCTTTTTCTAAAAGTGTTTTCATGAAAAAATCTCTAACACTACGATCTTTAGAAAGTGAAGGAATTAACCATTTAAAGCGTTCTAATCTATCTTTATTTGTTATTCTAGCTTGTTGCTCTTCTATAATTTCAACTGATTTAGGATACTCATAAATTGCTAACTTCATTGCTAAAGCAGTAAAATCATTTTCGTTTAAAAATAAATTTTTTATTTTCTTCTTCTTTTTCCAAATCTGAAAAAGATGCTCCTTTCCCACTTCTGAAACTGCAACAGATTGATATAAACTAAACAAAGTCTTTTTAATATTTGCTGGAAAATTACTGTGCAATAGTTTCCATAAGTCTGTATTTATAGGTTGTTGTAATTTATCCTGAACTTCTTTATCCAAGAATGTCCAAAATATATTCTGTAGGCTACCAGACAAGTAATTAGTAATCAACTCATTTTTTTCCTCTAAAATTGCAGAAAATAATATCTTATATATTGTTAAAGGATCAACCTCTCCAAGCAACATATTTTCATATAAATTAATAAATTGATACCCTCTTGAAACTTCATCTTTAATATTCTTGTAAGAATTTATTTCCTTTTTATAAATGGGAAAAACACCATAACCTAAGCCGTTGGTATTGTATAAAACCTCACTCGGTTTAAAGTCTTTAACAGCTTGAGAAATATCAAAAGATTTACCCATATTTTTTATATTGAGATGCTTCTTGTTACCACTTTTATCTTTTAATTGAATTTCAAAAGATTGCTTCCATACTTTTTTAGAACCATCTTCTGCCTTTTGATGAATCATAAACTTAGTTATATTCCCTTCTTTATCTAGTTCTTTTTCCTCAGAAAACAATGGTCTTCCAGAAGAGTTCACCCAAACATTGCTCCAACTTTTAATATCGCTTGTAGATGCAGCGTCTAAAATTGAAACCAACTCACCCCAATCTGCATTTGAGTTTGCATAGGTTTTTATGTATTCTTGAATGCCCGCTTTAAAAGCCTCCTCACCCAATAAATACTCTAATTGGCGCATCATAATTGGTGCTTTGTTGTAAATAATTCTTCCATACAAAGAACCTGCATTTTTCAGGTTCCCTAGATATTGTCGAATTGCATTGGTGCCTTTTGTTCTGTCTTCCGAATATGCTCTGGGATAATGAGACATCATAAAGTTTAAACGATGATTTATGTTTGGAAAAACAGGATTCATAATCTTATCTGCCATGAAATTAGCAAAAACTTCTTTCATCCAAACATCATTAAACCATTTCATAGTAACCAAATCTCCAAACCACATGTGTGAAGTTTCGTGTGCTATTAACTTTGCCCTACCCAGCTTTCTGTTTTGTGTTGCATTTTTATCTAAAAACAAAGATGATTGTCTGTATTGAATTGCACCCACATGCTCCATTCCTCCATATTGAAATGGTGGAATTGCAGCAAAATCCATTTTTTGAAAAGGGAATTTAAATGCCGTATAGGTCTCTAAAAAATTTATTGAATTTTGATGAATTTTAAAAACGGCATCTACACTTTCATCTATCTTTTCTTTATTATTTTCTCTATACAAGAAGCGCATATCAAATGCTCCAGGATTTTTTATTTCTTCTGTAAACTTTCCTGCTACAAAAGAAAATAGATACGTACTCATTAAATCTGAAGTTGCAAATGTATGCTCTGTAAGGTTTCTTATTTTTCTAGTATTTTCTTCAAAAGCACCAGACATAATTTTCCAATCTTTTGGTGCTGTTATTTTTAAATTATACCTAGCTTTTATGTCTGGTTGATCAAAACAAGGAAATAAGGTACTTGCTCTGTCTGGAACCAATAGTGTATATAAAAAATCTTCATTTCTATTCAGAGATTTCTCTCCTGCAATAAAAAATAATTCTACGGAATTACTTCCTAAAGTCAATAATTTTTTATCAAGTATAATATGCTCTTTTTGATGATAAATCTTAGAATATTCACCATTAACCTGTATAGATTTTAAATTTGAAGTTGCCTCGTTAAAATCTAAAAAGACATTGTTCTTTAAATCGTTTACTATAAAATCAATTTCTAATCGAGAATATATAGGAAGTTTTTTCTCCTTCGGGATTTTAAAATGCAAGGTATAGACAACTTCAGAAATTTGTTTTTTCCTATATTTAGCTAGTTCAAAAGAAATTCCTTTTTCAAGAATAATTTTATCTTCTTGATTTTGAGAACAAGAAATAAAAAACAAAAAACTTAAAAAGATTAAAAAGTAATTTTTCATTTAATAATTTTAGATTCTAAAAATAAAAAAAGGTTTGACGTTAGCCAAACCTTTTCTATATTATAAAAAATTAAAACTACTTATATAGCAGCATCAATTTTACCTGTGTACACATTTTTAGGTGCAACACCTACTTG
>CAJXAS010000156.1 GCA_913050305.1 uncultured Polaribacter sp.
ATCGCAGTTCCGTCAAAATATTCTGAAGAAGCTGTATTTTCATACATAGAGTCTACCCACTCTTTTAAATGTTCTCTATTTTGATCGTATCCTAAAATTTTAACTTCTTGGTTTTCTGATGCCAATTTTGGCCCTAAATAATTCTGAACAAAATTGGTCATTTCACCTGGAGAATAATGCATACTCTCCCAGTTATTTCCATTTCCTAAAGGCTCATTTTCAACCGTAAAGCCCCAAATATCAATTCCTTCTTTTTGGTATGCTGCAACATATTTAGAGAAAAATAATGCCCAAGTGTCATAATATTTTGGAAGCAGCTTACCACCAACCCACTTGTTATTATCTTTCATCCAAGGAGAAGCTGTCCAAGGTGATGCCACTACTTTAAAACCTTCTTTAGAGACCTTCATTGCATCCTTAATCATTGGAATGATATCTGCCCGATCCTCTTCAATTGAAAAGTGTTCTAACTCCATATCCTCCGCCACTGGAGCGTAGGAATATTGACTCAGTGAAAAATCACACGAGTTCATATGGGTTCTTGTAAGCGAGTAATTAGCGCCTTCTTCAGAAAAATAAGCTTGTATAATGGTATCTCTATTTTTTTGACTTAAACGATTGAGTAATGATGCAGATGCTTCTGTAAAAGATCCTCCAAACCCAGTAATTGTTTGGCGCTTTTCTTTCAAATCTAATTTAATTGTGGCTATATTTTCAGTAACGATAAACTTAGAAATCTTTGTTAACTTATTTCCAGATTCTGAAGTTTCGTAAACCTCAACCACTAAATTGTTGTTTTTTTGACCACAACTCATTAATAATAAAAAGAAAAAAGAAAAATAAATATTCAATTTCATATGGTTAATTTTATCTTTTGTAATCTGTATTCGGAACTAGAACATCTTTCATTAAAAGTGTTTTATCTCCATTATATGTTTTTGTGATTGTTTTACCATTTCTGGTTAAACCGTCAAAAACTCCAGCATCTACTGCATCCCAAAGTGGATACTTCGCTTCCCCTTGAAAGTTTATCAAACCAAAGTGATTTTCTGAACCTAAGGGATTTCCTGCATCTTTCCATTGTTCATTAAAAGCTTCAAAATAAAAGCAAGAGATACCTTCTTTTTTAGTCCATTCTCTAATATGTTGATAGTACAAGCCTTGTTTGTATTCATCTGTTGCTCTAGATCCATTCTGTCCGTAAAAACCATTTGACTTTGTTGCCCAACCAGACTCCCCAATATGTATAGGTTTATGAATACCTAAAGAAGCCACATAGTTTTTTACATTGTTATATTGCGTCATAGCAAATGATTTTGAACGTAACATTGCGTTATCTACTTTTTCAATATCTGAAAGTTCTTTCTCGGTATCTGGAACTTCCCAAAAAACTGGGTTGTAATGAGAATTATGATATGCATACGTGTGCATAGAGATATAATCTACTGCTTTTATTAATTTTTCTAAATCTGGTGTGTGATATTCAGTTCCGCCGCCACCCCAAGATGAAAAATCATCTGAACTGGTAATCCATAAATCTTTAGATAGTGTTCCTGATTTTTTTAGCTCTTGTAAATGATGTACCCATTTTAAAATAACATTGGGTTGCACGTAATAACTTGCGGCCCATTTTACCATAGCTTCATTACCCACCGCAATTACTTTTACAATATCTGGGTATTGTTTTGCCAATGCTACAGTAGTAGCAATTTCTACTGCGTTTCTTTCACTTTCATTTTCATGATCTGGTGCTAGTTCCGTCCAAGCATTTTTGCAATCTATCCATGCACCTAACATAACATACATTTCAAAACTGGCATCTTCCTTTTTTAATTCTGAAATAGCCTTAAGTATATTAGACGCTTGCGGTAAATGCACTTTATAAGTTCTAAGAATTTTTATTCCCATTGCGGCTAACAACTTCATATCTTCTTTCAATTCTTCTATAGTCGGCTCTATATCATGATCTACATGTCTATAACCTCCATATGAAATTGCTAAATAGTCAGGGTTTCCTAAAATTGTAGCTGCTGTCATTACTGGTTCTACAACCTGCTCTAACTTTACTTTATTTTTAGAATTACATCCAACAAAAAAACTGAATGCAATAACCGCTATAAATATCTTAAAACTTATTTTCATATTTGATTTTGACTGAATACTTACTTCTTTATAGAAACTTCAATTTTAGCTACTGCTCCCGTTCTTTCAAAAACTAATTTTGAAGTACTTTCATCAAGAATAAGTGCTTTAATTTCTTTTACACTTCCATCAGTATAAAATATTTTAACCCCTTGTGCAGGCATATTCTTATATATAACTGGCACCTGGCAATACGTAAAACCAAGAGAACCTTCAGTTAACTCAATTGTTTTATCTTCCTTACTAATTGCTGTATATTCAAAAGTTTTAGGAGTCTTTAAAAACTCAGATGCTCTTAATAATCTTGGATTAAAAATAATTTTACCTCCTCTTACAAAAACACCAAGCTCTCCTATTCTGCTTAACACATCTTCTTTCACTTGACCTGTCATTCCTGGCTGCTGTGCACCCTTTCCTCCTGGTGTATGTGAATATGGATCTGTTGGAAACGCGCCATATAACTCTGGAGACTTATGCACTCCAACACCCGCCTGAATCTCATAATAATGATCAAAAAGTTTTCCTATTATAACATCACTTTCATTATTCTGAACTGCTATTAAACAGTTTTCTTGCACTGCTAATAATAACTTTGAAACCATGTGCCAATATATAGAGCCTAAACCTTCATAACCAAAGAAAGTTCCAGATCTACCTGTAAATGCCTTATGATTGAAAACCTCTTCAAAAATATTTAACACTAATTTTGATTCATCTTCTAACAAGTCTGAATATACTTCAGGTAATTCTTCAAAAGCTTCTTTTAAGCTATTTGCATTATTAAAATTGGCATTAAAGTGGTAGTTCCCTGCAACATCTTGATTGATAATTTGAGTATTATCGTCACTTATGAACTTTGTTAATAATTTAGAGTGTGCTACTGCTGTTTTAGAAATAACATTTTTCTCATCAAAACGTGCTAATTCTTTATTTGGATATAAAATATAACTGTATTGATCTTCTCTAAATAAAGCACTTGCTTTCATCCCGTCTAAAACGTCTAAAGCTTCTTTAGAAGATAAATAACCTGCACTTAAAACGGCAACTTGTCCTTCTAACATTTCAGGTAAATAAGAAACAGATACTTCCGTATCATTTTCTATGGTCATTAAATTATACGCGTGGTATAAATTATCTGAACGTTTGTTTGCTTTAATTGTATGTTCTAAATATTCTTTAGTAATTGAAAAGAAGGCTAACAATTCTGCTTTTTTAATAGTACTTCTTTCGCTAGAAAAACCATTTCCATAAATAGTAGATCTATACACACTTCCCGCTTCTCCTAAACCATCTAAAACTGTTTTTCTATCAATGTCTGAAACAGCACCCAAAAGAATATTTTTATTTTGATTAAAAGTTGCTACTACCGTATTAAAAAACGTTGCTAATTCTGATGAAATTTCAACTTCTTCAGTTGCAGATTTTTCAACCAAATTTTCAAAGAAGTTTATAAAACGATTTAAATAATTTAGCGTTACCATAGAAACACCGTTACCCACTAAAGCGTTGTTTGCATCGTTCCATTCCGGACGTTGCGTATTCATCCAAATTCCGCCCTCAGGAATAAAGTTAGAAACCTTTGCTAAAACAGTAGCTAATAATTTTTCTATTAAGTTTACTTTATAAATAAAGAAGTTTTCATCCCTTAACAATGCACCGTCTGCTCCTAATTCTTCTTTCTTTTGATGAATTTTAGCATCTAAATCATGATCAAACTCAATAGTATCTTTAGGATTATCTAAAATACTTTGGTAATCTTTTATCTTATAAGGCACATTTGCGTATACAAAAATATCTTCAGAAAATCTTTTTTCTAATTGATTTGGATAATGATTTTCTATAAATTCTAAGAATTTTAATAAGTAAATTATTTGATGATCTCCCCAATACCCAATATAAGACCAAGG
>CAJXAS010000157.1 GCA_913050305.1 uncultured Polaribacter sp.
CTGAATGTCTGAATGAGTATAATGTTTGTCCTTGTTCAAGTAGGTTAGATTGTCTTTTAAAACGACTCCAAAGGGTCTTAAGAGGCAGCCATAGGTCATTAGGCAACATAGATACAACTGTTTGTTATATGCTTTAATAGCTTCAAGTCCAACTCCCGCTACTAAAACAATAAAACGGTTATACTTTTATATAGTGTAGCCGTTTTTGTATTTCTACTCATTTTTTATACCGAATATACTACTTTTAGGCAACGTTATATTTTATTTGTAAATCTGTTATTATTAATTAAGACTAAACTTAAGTGTAATAAAATTAAAGTACTGACACTAAATAAGAAAATATTAATATATAAAAAAAAATAAAAAATGATTAAATTAAAAAGTTTAAAAAAATTATCTGTACTGTTCGTAGTCTTGCAAATTATTTCTATTTCATCTATAAATGCCCAGATTCAGAACTCCTCAGCTACCCTACAAAAATTAGATAGTCTAAAATCATCCTTAAATGAGGTTACTATTATGGATCTTGCGGGTGTAGTCAAGATGAGAGAAGATGTCAAAGGTTTTGAAAATGGACAATTTCTAAGTTTAGATGAATTTCAATCTAAACTTCAGTATTCATTGATGAATCCAGAAACAAAAATTTATGCAGATGACAAGATGGTAATTCAACTTATTGTTTTTCCTAAAAAAGTATCAATTGAAACTAAAATTCATTCAGAAGGACTCATTGCTATCAGTAGTGAAGAATTCATGTCAAGAAAAATTCGTTTTGACAATGAAAACTATGCTTTTTACGATAGTGGTAATAAAAAATTAACCCCTAAAGAGGCCGAAGAAAAATTTAAAAGTGGAATGTACAAGGTTGAGGCATTTGTTACTAATAATGACGTTTTTAAATTGGCTTACCTAACAAAATTGACCCAACAAGAATTGCAAGAAATGATGGAGACTTATCAGAATGAGTCAGCAAGTTTTGACGCAGCATTAAAAGGTAAACCATTGCCTGATTTCGTGTTTAAAGATATTTTAGGAAACACATACACACCTGAGGATATTAAAGGGAAAGTGGTAGTCATTAACTTATGGTTTACAAGCTGTGCACCTTGTATTGTAGAAATGCCAGAATTAAATAAATTGGTAAAGGAATATGAAAATAATGATGCTGTTTTGTTCTTAGCATTAGCTTTGGATGAAAAAGGTCCTCGGTTAAATAAGTTTTTAGAGACTCACGTTTTTAATTACAACATTGTACCTGACTCTCAAGATTATGTAACGCAAAAGTTGCAAGCAGATTCGTTTCCCACTCATATAGTTTTAGATAAAAATTCAAATGTAGTGTTTACCCTTACCGGTTATACGAAGGGTGTAGGTGAATTAATAAAAAGTAATATTAGTTCATTTTTAGAAAAATAAAGGTTATCAGCTTTCAGAGAAGATGGTTAATATTCACGCTTTTTATTCAAGATTTAATTCAGCTTACGAGCGCATATATTCGGGTAGTGGGGTATACTCATATAAGAAAGTAAAGGGCGAATGGAAGATGTATGCAGTACAAAATATTAATCAGCTTTAGGGGGTTTCCTATTAAATAAGAGGCATATCTTCTTCCTTTAATTCAGCTATTTCTAAACCTCTTAAATATAGAAACCCATTCAGAAATGTTTGGGTTTTTATTGTGCTTATAGAACCATACTAATGATATTATTGAGTTTTATAATATTGTTTATATTTGAAAAAAAAATTATGAAAAGATTATTATTTCTTGCCGTGATAGTTTCTTTAGTTTCTTGTAGTGATTTTTGGTGGGCCCCCTCAGACGCAACCCCTTATTTAAACTTACAAGTTGAAAATGTTAACTCTGAATTCTCTGTAGTAAAAGTATCACTAATAAATAATGAATTTGAAGATTTAAATATTATTTCAGGAACCACTCAATTTTTTGAACTTACAAATCAAGTTACTGGAGACCTTTCTGATATTAATATCTTAGTTGATATAGACTGTATTGCTCAAGGCCCAATCACATTAAGTACACAATTAGATTTTTCATATGGCTCTGCTTACATTAGAATAATAGATAGTAATTATGATAATAATATTTCTATGAATTGTGAGGATGCAACCATTATTCCGTCATTGCCAGCACCTAAACCATAGGCATATCCTCTTCTTTTAATTCAGCTATTTCTAAACCTCTTAAATAGGTTAAACTTGCATTTATAGAAGAATGATTTGGTTATCTAATAATTTACCACCTCATTATACCCTATTGCGTCTGAAATGGTATTATCTCAAATATTTAACACATTTAATCGCTAATAGTTTTAAATAAATTAAATTTAAACTTTACAAAAAAAACTATGTCATTTTAATCAGCTAATAACCAATGATAAAATTCTTTAGAAAAATTCGTCAAAATATGCTTATGGAAAATAAAACTGGAACGTACTTTAAATATGCCATTGGTGAGATTGTTCTTGTTGTTATTGGGATTTTAATTGCAGTACAAATTAATAATTGGAATATGGCGCGTCTAGATAGCCAAGAAGAAAAAAATATATTACTAAATTTAAAACAAGATTTTCATTTTAATTATACCTTTTTAGATAGTTTAATGTCCTCTCAAAAGGCATTAAAACCAATACATTTTTCAATTTTAAATCACACGGGTAACAAACCAAAAGATATGCCAGAAAAGCAATTTGATATTGCCTTAAATGCGGTCTTTCGTAGCGGTGATTTTTACCCTAAAACCGGTGCTTTAGACGATTTAATAAACTCGGGTAAATTAGGGATTCTTAAAAGCGCAAAATTAAGAAGCAATTTATCTTCTTGGAATCCAGTGCTTCGAAATTTAAAATTCCGTGAAGAAAATCTTTCAATTACCCAAAAAGAGCTTAATGTTTTAATTATAAAAAAAGCAAGTTGGCTAAACATAGATTTAGTTTCTTCTTCTACAGCCACTAAAACAAATGCATTTCCAATATCTGGATTTGATATAGACAACCGAAATCTATTGAACGAACTAGAATTTGAAAATATAATAGAGAATATAGTTTATGAAAACTTAGCCGTTATTTTTGAACAAAAAAATACATTAGAGTTAATTTCTGAAATTAGTAAATTAATAGAAATTGAACTGAATAAATAACGAAAGTAAAACAACGTATAAAAAGATTGTTAAACCCTTCGTCATCGGCATATCACTTTCCTTCAATTCAGCTATTTCTAAACCTCTTAAATAGGTATGCTTAGAATACCATACTAACGGTATTATTAAGTTTTTTAATTTTGTTTATAAATGGCATAGTATTTGGTTTAGAGTAAATTTAAAATATGAAAATTATGAAAAAACTTATTTATTTATTTATTGCTATTGCATCATTAACGTCTTGCACTCCTGATGAAGTTTTAGACCCAATAGTCGGAAAATGGCAATTAGACTCTCAAACCGTAAATGGAATTGAGCAAACAACTGAATGTGAAAGAAATACTACTTTAGAATTCTTTAAAAATGGCACTATTGCGGAAGAAAGTTTTTATATAGATGGGTTAGATTGTCTAAGCGATACAGATACTTCAACTTGGGAAAACTTAAGCGGTTCTACATATCGAATTGATAATGATACTGAAGGTGACCAAACTTTGAACTTTTCTCAGAATAATACTGTTTTTTCTTTTACTATGACAGAAATAATTAATGGAATTACCTATGAATTTATTAGTGCATTTAGAAAATTATAAATAAGTTAAAAACCAATTACATTGCTTTCAAGTACTGTAATCCTTAAACTATTTAATAGATTATAAACCTTTGCTTTTAGCAGAGGTTTTTATATTATAGGCATATCCTCCTCCTTTAATTCAGGGAGTTCTACATCTAATAATAGTAAGGTTCTGTATATCAATTAAATAGGTAATATTATTAATTATATATATAAAACTATTCAATATTTATAAAAGTATTCTACATAGAATACATACATTTGAAAAAAATTATTATGAAGAAACTTTTATTTTTATTATCATTTTCAATTTT
>CAJXAS010000158.1 GCA_913050305.1 uncultured Polaribacter sp.
TCCATCATTTCTATTGGCGTGCGCTCTTCATCAAAAATTAACTGTGTAACTCCGTATCTGTCTCGCAAATCTACCCAAATCATAAAACCTTTATCACGCGTTTTTTGTACCCAACCCGCTAAAGTTATCTCTGTATTTATGTGCGATGCTCTTAACTCGCCACAAGAATGACTTCTATACATTTCTATTGAAAATTTAAGCTACAAAACTAAACATTTTCAAGTTAATATGAATCTTTTAGTCGTTCATTTCTATTCGGAAAATTCGGAAGAAATACCCCACTTTCAGCATGCGCTTTTTTAAAACAGAAAAGAGGGCAAACAATTGCTGCAATCAGCAACATAGAATTTGTTCAATTCTTTGTAAATTTGTCTTTATGAGTATAATTAATATTCAAGAGAAATTTAAATTATTTTCAGATTTCTGGTCTCCAAAAAAAGTAGGCGAGTTAAACGGACAGCAGATTCTATTAGCCAAACTAAAAGGTGAGTTTGTGTTCCATAAACACGATGATGAAGATGAACTTTTTATGGTAATCAAAGGTTCTTTAGATATCGAATTACGCGATAAAACCATCACATTAAATGAAGGAGAGTTTTATATTGTACCCAAAGGAATAGAACACAAACCAATTGCAAAAGAAGAAGTACATATTGTATTATTTGAACCTTTAGGCATTAAACATACAGGAGATGTTATTGCAGCTATTACTCTAGAAACGTACGATACAATTTAACAAAAAACAACTATTATTTCTCATTTTTTTTGAGCATTGATAGCTGATAAATGATTATTAAAAATGAAACTATATTTAGTCCCAACACCCATTGGTAATTTAGAAGACATGACTTTTAGAGCCATTAGAATTCTAAAAGAAGTCGATTTTATTTTAGCAGAAGATACGCGCACAAGCGGCAAACTCTTAAAGCATTACGAGATTGCTACGCAAATGCACAGCCATCATATGCACAATGAACATAGATCTATACAAGGAGTTGTTAATAGAATAAAAAATGGAGAAACCTGTGCCTTAATTTCTGATGCCGGAACGCCTGCAATTTCAGATCCCGGTTTTTTATTGACAAGAGCTTGTGTAGAAAATAACATAGAAGTAGACTGCTTACCTGGCGCAACTGCTTTTGTACCTGCATTGGTAAACTCTGGTTTGCCAAATGATAAATTTATTTTTGAAGGTTTTTTACCTGTTAAAAAAGGAAGACAAACGCGTTTTTTACTATTAGCAGAAGAAACTAGGACCATGATTTTTTACGAATCGCCACATAAACTGGTGAAAACCTTAGGACATTTTATAGAATATTTTGGAGCAGACAGACAAGTTTCTGTTTCTAGAGAATTGACAAAAATGTTTGAAGAAACTATTAGAGGAACTGCTACAGAAGTTTTAGCGCATTACACAAATAAACCACCAAAAGGGGAGATTGTTGTTATTGTTGAAGGAAAGAAGTAAAGTTAAACTGATAATATGAGCATCCCAGAATTCAAAACCAAACTAAAAACAACTCCAACCGCAATTACTTTCAAAGAAACCATGCAAGTAATTGAGGACCATTATAATTTTAATCCAACAGCATTTACAAACGGAGACATTATAAATAATGCAGGAGAAAATAATGGTTCTTGCAAGTTGTTTGCATTTGCAAAGCATCAAAAGTTAAGAAAAGAAGAAACTTTATTATGTTTTGGCGAATATTATCAAACTGTTTTAGAAGATAAAAATGGTACCTCGCATCAAAATATTAGAAATTTTATGCAAACAGGTTTTAAAGGTTTGTCTTTTGAAAATGAAGCCTTAACATTAAAGAAATAACTTTAATATTTAGAGCCGTTGTGTTTCCCAACTTCAAAACCATTTTTTCCTAAAAACTGATTTCCACTTTCAATGGCATCTTCCTCTAAGCTTGTTCCCATAGAATCGTTCCATCTATTTAAATATCCAAAGAGTGAAATTACGCCTAGCATTTCTACGATTTCTCCTTCATTCCAGTACGTATATAACGTTTCTTTAATTTTTGCATCAACTGCATTTGGCACCATAGAAGCTGCCAAAGAAAAATCTAAAGCCGCTCTTTCTGCTTCTGAGAAGGCAGCGTGTGTTTTATATTCCCAAATATTATCTAATTGTTCTTGCGCTGCACCGTAACGCTCTGCAGCCCTAATTGCATGTGCCTGGCAATATCTGCAACCTGTTGCATTGCTAGAAACCCAAGCAATCATTCTTTTTAATGCAGACGTAACGCGTCCTTCATTAGCCATTACTGCTTTATTCAAATTTATAAAAGCTTTAGAAATAGCGGGTCTGCGTTGCATGGTTAATACAGAATTCGGACAAAAACCTAAGGTCTCATTAAAAAATTCTGCCAATTCTTTAGTTTCTAAATCGTGTGCTGCTGAAAGTGGTGTTACTAAAGGCATTTTTTATATCTTTAAATTTATTAATGTACCTACATTTGTAGTAATCTACAATTTAATACTTCATTTCTAAAAAATAGAAAATATGGTCAAAAATATAATTAAAACAGTTTGGACAGAAAAATCACAATTTAAAAGTGACAACCCTAGCGGGTACGAATTTACCATGTTTGATAAGTCTCAAGATAACGGAGATGTGGTTGGTTTTGCCCCTAAAGCATTAATGCTATCTTCTTTAGCGGGTTGTTCTGGCTTAGATGTAGTCTCTTTGTTAGAAAAAATGCGTGCAGAAGTTGCTAATTTCAAAATTGAAGTAACTGCAGAGTTAACAGATGAGCATCCAAAATTTTATAATAAAGTAAAGGTTGATTATCATTTTACGGATAGCGAATTACAACCAGAAAAAATACAGAAAGCCGTAAACTTATCGGTAACAAAATACTGTGGCGTTATGGAAATGTTTCGTCAGTTTTCAGAGGTAGAAATTGAAATTTTTCTGCACGAAATTTAAAATAAAGTCAATAAAATGCTATGAGATGGACTTTAAAACCCGCACCAGATAAAGAAAAAATAGAAAAATTAGCCCAAGATTTACAGGTAGATTCAACTATTGCTAATGTATTATTTCAAAGAAATATTGAAACATTTGAGGATGCTAAAAATTTCTTTAGACCAAGTTTAGATGCTATTCATGATCCCTTTTTAATGAAAGACATGGATGCCGCGGTTGCAAGAATTGAAACCGCTATTGCAAACAACGAAAATATTTTAGTTTATGGGGATTATGATGTAGACGGAACAACTTCTGTTTCACTAGTTGCTTCGTATTTAAAAACGATAACTCCAAATATTGCAACCTACATCCCAGATAGATATGCGGAAGGATATGGAGTTTCTTATCTAGGTATAGACTTTGCGCATGACAATAATTTCTCTTTAATCATTGCCTTAGATTGTGGTATTAAAGCAATTGAAAAAGTGGCATATGCATCAGAAAAAAATATCGATTTTATTATTTGTGATCACCATAAACCAGGTGCAGAAATACCAAAAGCAGTGGCTGTTTTAAATGCAAAAAGAGAAGACTGTACCTATCCTTTTGATGAGCTTTGTGGCTGTGGCGTTGGTTTTAAACTGATACAAGCGCTTGGAGTTTCTAGAAATCAAACCATTGAAGATTTTGTGCCGTATTTAGATTTGGTGGCTACTGCTATTGCAGCAGATATTGTTCCTATGAATGGCGAAAACAGAGTTTTAGCATATTATGGATTGCAAGTAATTAATCAAAATCCTAGAAACGGAATTAAAGCCATTATTCATCAAACAAAAAAAACAGTGCTTACTATTACCGATGTTGTATTTATAATTGCACCTAGAATAAATGCCGCTGGCAGAATAAAACACGGTAATTATGCTGTAGAGCTTTTAACCGAAATGGATTTTGACGCCGCTATAGAGTTTGCTGCTTCCATAGAGATTTTTAATGCTGACAGAAAAGAATTAGACAAACGAATTACGAATGAAGCACTTATTCAGATTATTGATAACAAGGAAGAAGAGCAATTTTCTTCTGTTGTTTTTCAAGAAGATTGG
>CAJXAS010000159.1 GCA_913050305.1 uncultured Polaribacter sp.
ATCACTTCTTGTGATAAATTGTCATTTTTAAAAAGTGAAAAGATTCAGGCATTAGATACTATTGTTAATTTTTCTTCAGTAGACACCTCTCCTTCATTTAAAGAATGTGATTCAATCATCGATAAACATCAAAAATCTAATTGCTTTAGAACTACAATTCATCAAAAGATAGGAGCGGAGTTACAAAAACACCAATTTATTATTAGAGATTCAATATCAGAAATTGTGTATGTAGATTTATTAATCAACTCTAAAGGTAAAATTGTTATAGAAGCAATGGCATCATCCGAAGAGATTAGAATTCAATTACCAGAGCTAGATAGTGTTTTAAGAATCTCTGTAGATAAAATTCCGAATGTTTATGCAGCAATAAAAAGAGGTATTCCGGTAACAACAAAGTACCGGTTACCAATTAAGATTCAATTAAAACAATAAATTTGCTATTCTTTGCCCGATACTTTTGAACAATGAATAACAAATTTTATAAGTATTGTACTTAGAAAGAGGTAAATTAAAATATATTTTAATTCAACATTTCCCAAAGCTTATCTTTCAATTCTTGCAAGCCACTTTCTTCAATAGAAGAAATAAACAATGCTTCTACACCTTTTGGAAGATCAGCCTTAATTTCTTCTTTCAACTCGTCGTCTAACATATCTGTCTTAGAAATAGCTAATAAACGCGTTTTATCTAATAATTCAGGATTGTGTTGTTTTAGCTCGTTGAGTAGAATAGCGTACTCTTTATTAATGTCGTCACTGTCGGCAGGAATTAAGAATAAAAGCGTAGAATTACGCTCTATATGACGTAAAAAACGGTGTCCTAATCCTTTTCCTTCTGCAGCACCTTCAATAATTCCAGGAATGTCTGCAATTACAAAAGTTTGCTGATTTCTATGTTCAACAATTCCTAAGTTGGGTTTTAGTGTTGTAAAGGCATAATCTGCAATTTTTGGTTTTGCAGAGGTTAATACAGACAATAAAGTAGATTTTCCTGCATTTGGAAAGCCAACCAAACCTACATCTGCCAATAACTTTAATTCGATTCTAAACCAACCATCTTGGCCGTCTATACCAGGTTGGGCATATCTAGGTGTTTGGTTTGTAGAAGATTTAAAATTCCAGTTTCCAAGGCCACCTTTTCCACCAGGTAACAATACTACTTCTTTACCATTTTCTGTAATTTCATGTAATATTTCATCCGTATCCGCATCTCTAATAATAGTACCTAATGGCACATCTACAAAAACATCTGCAGCATCGCGACCAGTACTTCTACTTTTACTACCGGCACCGCCACCTTCAGCTCTAAAGTGTCGTTTAAATTTTAAGTGAAACAGTGTCCACATATTTTTGTCGCCACGTAAAATAATGTGTCCTCCACGTCCGCCGTCACCTCCATCAGGGCCACCTTTTGTAATGTATTTTTCTCTGTGTAAATGCACAGATCCTTGTCCTCCTTTTCCAGAGGTTGCGTACACTTTTATGTAATCAACGAAGTTACCTTCTGTCATAATTGTTGTTTGTTGTGTAATAGTTTAAATGGGTGCTTAATAATGCACACTTTTTCGAGTTGTATTTAAAAATTTACAACTTAAGCAAGCACAAAGTTACGCATTTTAAAGGGTATCAAATACGGTTGTAATTCTTTGTGTAATTTCTTCAATAGAACCAACGCCGTTAATACCATAGTATTTATTCTGAGCTTGAAAGTAATCTTTTAAAACAGCAGTTTTTGTGTTGTATTCATTAAAACGATTTCTAATTTTTGATTCATCTGTATCATCCGCTCTTCCGCTAGTTTTACCTCTTTCAAGTAGGCGAGTAACTAGTATGTCTTCAGGTACTTCTAAAGCAACCATTCCGTTAATTTGTTCTCCTTTTTCAGCTAAAAAAGTATCTAAAGCTGCTGCCTGAGATTCTGTTCTTGGAAAACCATCGAAGATAAACCCATTGGAATCTGCATTTTTTTCTACTTCAGTTTTTAACATGTTAATAGTAACTTCATCAGGTACTAAATTACCTTCATCCATATACTTTTTAGCCAATATACCTAAAGCCGTTTTATTTTTAATATTGAAACGAAATACATCTCCTGTAGAGATATGTACTAAATTATACATTTCTTTTAAAAATTCTGCCTGTGTTCCTTTTCCTGCACCTGGAGGTCCAAATAATACAATGTTCTTCATCTTTGGTGTTGTTGATAGTTGATATATTTCTGGATAATTTCTACCCAAACCATTATAATCTAAACCGTAACCAACTATAAATTTATCTTCTATACTTTGCCCGATATAATCTATTGGTAGTTCTTTTTTAAATACATCTGGCTTAAAAAATAAAGTAGCTACTCTTAATTGCTTTACATTTTTATCTTTAAAGATGTTGTAGATTTCTTGTAAGGTAGCGCCTGTATCTATAATATCTTCTAAAATGATTACAGTTCTGCCGGTTAAATCTTCATTTATACCCACCAAATGTTTTACATTTTCCGAAGATGAAGTACCTTCATAAGAAGCTAATTTTACAAATGAAACTTCACAATCGCCATTAAACTCTCTTATAAAATCTGCGGCAAACAAGAAGCAACCATTTAAAATACCTACAAAAATTGGAATTTCATCTTTTGGTAAATCTGCTTTTACGCTTTTTGCTAAATATTTTACAATCGTCGTGATTTTCTCCTTATTGATATAAGGTTTAAAATATAAATCTTGAAGTTTTATAATACTCATTAGATTGCAAATATAACTGCTATTGTTCAAATGAAAAAACCGTTTTCCTTATGCTGAAAATATTTCAGTATCTCAAAAGGAAAACGGTTTTAAAATATTTTATTAGAACTAGTCGTTCTTTTCTTCTTTTTTAGAAGTATCATACATAATTGGTGTTGCCACAAATAATGATGAATACGTACCAACAGCTACACCTATAATAAGGGCAAACATAAATCCTTTAATAGAATCTCCACCAAACATGAAGATTGCTAACATTACTAATAATGTTGTTAAAGATGTATTTATAGTTCTACCTAAGGTAGAGCTTAAAGCCTTGTCTACTACTTCGCTATATTTCCAATTTTCATGAATTCCTGCGAATTCTCTAATTCTATCAAATATTACCACGGTATCATTTAATGAATACCCTACAACCGTTAATATGGCGGCTATAAAAGATTGCCCGATTTCCATATCAAATGGCATAAAGTTATAGGTAATAGAAAAGATACTTAATACAATTAGTACATCATGAAAAACTGCAATTACAGCTCCGATAGAAAAAGATATTTTTCTAAAACGCAATAAGATGTATAGGAATACCACTAATAAAGATCCAAATACTGCATACAATGCTGATGTTTTAATATCATCTGCAATGGTTGGTTCTACTTTAATATAACTCATTACACCAGCACCTTCTTTTTCAAAACCTGGTTTAAAGTTATTATAAGTAGTCTCTCCTAAATATGATTTTAAACCTGTAAATAAAGCACTTTGAACTTCCTCATCTACTTGAGTTCCCTCATCATCAATTCTATAAACTGTTGTTATTTTTAACTGATTATCTGTTCCATAAGTTTTTACTTCTGGTGAAGTAACAAAAACACCTTTTAAAGATTCTGCCACTTTCGTAGGATTCATGGCTTGATCAAAACGAACAACGAAAGAACGTCCTCCTTTAAAATCTACTCCTTGTTTTAATCCGATAGAGAAGATAGAAATAAGACCACCAATTAGAATTGCTCCAGAAATGATGTAAGCAATTTTACGTTTCTTTAAGAATTCTACATTAATATTCTGAAACCATCCTTTAGAGAAAGAAGTATTAAAAGTTAATTTAGTATTTTTATTTACAGCATCATCAATTAATAAACGTGTAATAAATACAGCAGTAAATAATGAAGTTGCAATACCAATCATTAATGTTAATGCAAAACCTTTAATTGGTCCCGATCCGAAAACATATAAGATAATACCTGTTAAAAGTGTTGTAATGTTTGCATCAATAAT
>CAJXAS010000160.1 GCA_913050305.1 uncultured Polaribacter sp.
TACCATGAGCTTGTTTTGCTAATTTTCCGGTTTCGATAGAAATTTCTCTACCATCTCCAAGGTCTATAACCTCTCTAAATACTTTTGGAATCATAATTTTAATTCTAAATTTTTAATTTGTTTGTTGCTGTGTTGTTATCTGTTGTTGCAATGGAAATACAGAATCATTGTTGGTAACCCTGACTTTTTATAAGTTGCTGATTTTTAAAAAATCAGGCTTTAATTTGTTGTAATAAAAAAGAGGCACGTTTATAGTGCCTCTTTTAGTAAGAATTATTTTCTAATTCCTAATTCTTTAATGATAGCACGATATCTATTGATTTCGGTTTTCTTTAAATAGTCTAGTAAACTTCTACGTTTACCTACCAACATAACTAATGAACGCTCTGTATTATAATCTTTACGATTATTTTTTAAGTGTCCAGTTAAATGGTTAATTCTGTGCGTAAATAACGCAATTTGTCCTTCTGAAGAACCAGTATCGTTTTTACCTTTACCGTGTTTCTCAAAAAGTTGTTCTTTTACTTCTTTAGTCAAGTACATGCCAATATTATTTAAATGATTATTATGTATATCAACGAAATTATTTCATTGAAGCTGCAAATATAGTATTATTTTTTATTTAATTCATTCTTGTAAAGAGATATTTCCTTGATATTAATGGTTATTAAATAGTGTTTAAGCGTCTCATTTAAATGAGATTACAGTATTTTTTTAGTTTTTATTTTTTGATATGTTTGATGCATTTCTTTATAAACATAGAAATTCATAAATCTTTCCATTTTTATTGTAGTTTTTTTAACAAATTGTCAATTCTTTTAGAAAAGAAGGTTTATAATTTGTTAGTCTCAATTTAATCTCTAGATTTGTTGTTCAGACAAAAAGAATTAAGATGTTAAATAACACTTGGGCACGTTTCTATTTTTACTTTTATTTTTACAATAAAAGAAGAGACTTTGTATCATGTTGTTAAGAAACATTCACATCATATAAAGTCTCGAATTTAATTCGAGACTTTTTTTTTGACATCATTTTTAAATAATGAATAAGACAATTGCCATACAAGGAGCAGAAGGCTCAAATCACCATAAAGTTGCACGCGACTTTTACGGTACTTCAATAGCATTAAAAGAATGCATGTCTTTTGATGCTTTGGTAGCAGGTTTGTTAGATGGGTCTGCAACAGTTGGCGTGATGGCTATAGAGAACACTATTGCGGGTTCTATTATTCCTAATTATGCTTTAATAGATTCTAATAACCTGCATATTATCGGTGAAGAGTATTTAAATATTCATCATCACTTAATGTGTTTAAAGGGTCAAAAAATAGAAAGTATTAAAGAAGTTTGGTCGCACCCAATGGCATTGTTGCAGTGCAAAGAGTTTTTTAAGAAATATCCGCATATTAAATTAGTAGAAGATGTAGATACTGCAGACGTTGCAAAAAGAATTTTTAATGAAAATTTAGTAGGAATTGGAGCAATTGCACCAAAAATTGCTGCAGAAATTTTTGATTTAGAAATTATTGAAGATGAAATTCAGACCATAAAAGAGAACGCTACTCGGTTTGTAATTGTACAAACAGATGCGCCTGATAATAAAAATAAAGAAATTAATAAAGCCTCTTTAAAATTTCAATTAAATCATAAAAGAGGAAGTTTAGCAGCGATTTTAAATGTGTTAAGTGATTGTAAGATGAGTTTAACTAAAATTCAATCACTCCCAGTTATAGAAACACCCTGGAAATATTCCTTTTTTGTAGATGTAACTTTTGAAAATTATAAAGAGTACGAAAAAGCAAAAGTAATTTTAGAGATAATGGCAGAAGAATTTAAGGTTTTGGGAACCTATAAAAACGGTAGAAAATGATTAACGCGGCAAAAAGATTAGACACAGTGCAAGAATATTACTTTTCTAAAAAATTAAGAGAGGTAAGGGGTTTGGCCGCTGCAGGAAAACCAATTATTAATATGGGAATTGGTAGCCCAGATTTACAACCACCAGTCGAAGTTTTAACGGCAATAAAAAATAGTCTGAATGATGCGAGTGCTCATAAATATCAATCTTATCAGGGGTTACCAGAGTTAAGAAGTGCAATTTCTAAATTTTATAAAAATAAATTTTCTGTAGATACCAATTCAGATAACGAGGTGTTACCTTTAATGGGGAGTAAAGAAGGGATTATGCATATTTCTATGGCTTTTTTAAATGAAGGCGATAAAGTTTTAATTCCAAATCCTGGTTACCCAACATATACTTCGGTAACTAAATTAGTAGGTGCAGAACCACTTTTTTATGATCTAAGTGATGCTAATAATTGGCAACCAAACTATAAAGAGTTAGAAGCGCAAGATTTGAGCGATGTAAAAATTATGTGGGTAAACTATCCGCATATGCCAACAGGAACGAATGCAACTTTAGAAACATTTGAAAAGTTGGTTGCTTTTGGTAAAAAGCATCAAATTTTAATTATAAATGACAATCCGTATAGTTTTATTTTAAATGACAACCCAGTAAGTATTTTACAAGTAGAAGGTGCAAAAGATATTGCTCTAGAGTTAAACTCTTTAAGTAAAACTTTTAATATGGCTGGTTGGCGTGTGGGCATGGTTTTAGGGAATGCAGGGTACATAAGCGAAATCTTAAAAGTTAAAAGCAACATGGATTCTGGCATGTTTTATGGAATTCAAAAAGGAGCAATAGAAGCTTTGCAGTTGCCAGATACATGGTTTACAGTACAGAATAAAATTTACGAAGAACGCAGGGTATTAATTTGGCAATTGGCCGATAAATTAGGCGCTACTTATAATAAAAACGCTACAGGATTATTTGTGTGGGCAAAAATACCTGAAGGTAAAAAAGCAGAAGAAGTTACGGATGCTATTTTGTATGATAAAGATATTTTTATTACACCAGGAACTATTTTCGGGAGTCAAGGAGAAGGATATATTCGTTTTTCATTATGTGTAACTACATCAATAATTAAAGAAGCAATATCAAGAATATGAAAAATATATACATGATTGGTGTTGGTTTAATTGGCGGTAGTTTTGCTATCGATATTAAAAAGAACAATCCAAAAGCTATAATCCACGGAATTAGTAGAAAGGAAGAGACACTAAATAAGGCTTTAGAATTAAAATTAATTGATAAAAAAGCAACTTTCGATGATCTTAAAAATGCTGATTTAGTAATTGTTTCAATTCCGGTAGACGCAACTGTAAAATTATTACCAACTATTTTAGATAAAATTTCTGAAACAGGTTTAGTTGTAGATGCAGGTTCCACAAAAGAAGCAATTTGTAAGGTGGTTGAACATCATCCGAAAAGAAGAAATTTTTTAGCATGTCATCCGATTGCAGGAACAGAGAAATCTGGGCCAACAGCCGCCATTTCTGGCTTATATGCTGGTAAAACTAATATTATTTGCGAAGTAGAAAAAACAACTTTTAAGCTTCAAGAAAAAGCGCTACAGTTATTTAAAGACATTGGAATGCGTATTCGTTATATGGATCCTGTTTCACATGATAAGCATATTGCGTATGTTTCGCACCTGTCTCACATTAGTGCTTTTATGTTAGGTAAAACAGTTATTAATAAAGCAAAAAATGAACGTGATATTTTTGATATGGCAGGTTCTGGTTTTGAATCTACAGTTCGTTTGGCAAAAAGTTCTCCAGCAATGTGGACGCCAATTTTTAAACAAAATAAAGATAACGTAATAGAAACATTAGAAGCATATATTAATAATTTACAACATTTTAAAGAGTTAATGCAAGATGATAAATTCTCTGAAATTTTCAATGAAATGGAGAATACGAATCATATAAAGCAAATTTTAAACGGCATAAATTAAAAGCCAAAACAAGTAGAAAAATGGAGAATACAAAAGAATTAAGAACATGGTTGGATGATATGAATTTAGAGCATCCTCT
>CAJXAS010000161.1 GCA_913050305.1 uncultured Polaribacter sp.
TGTTACATAATTCTTGGTAAAAGTTTCAAAATTAAAAACACGCTACATTCTATCTTCAAACCAATTTAATTTTTTCTCCATTTTATTGTAACTTAAAATGGTTGCAATTATCTTTTGTAAACGCATAAATGCGGTTTCATTTTTTACTACATAATCTATTGCCTTGTGGTGCAAACAGTCTACTGCTACATCAATTCTATCTTGGGAGGATAACATTATAACAGGTATTGCCATATCTAATTTTGTTATTTTATCTAAGGTTTCTAAACCGTTCATGGCTTTTTTAATAACGCTGTTTAGGTAGTAATCTAAAATAACAATATCTGGTTTGTGGTATAAGTTCTCTATACACAGCTCACCAGTTTTAAATGTCTCTAGAGTAAACTTATCATTTTCTAAAAACTGTATTTCTAGTAATCTTAAAAAGACAGGGTCATCATCTACTAGAAAAATTTTTATTTTATTTTTAGTAGTGGTTTTCTTTAAACTCTCTAAGTATGCGGTTTTTGTAGATTTTCCTATTTCTTCGATAGGTTTTCTTTTTTTGCTCTTTAATTTTAGAAACTGAGAAGGGGTCATGCCTACAGTTTTCTTAAATTGGCTAGATAAATGTGCAACGCTGCTATAATCTAATTTACTTGAGATTTGGGTTACCGAATATTCTCCGTAGGCAAGTAACTCTTTAACCTTTTCAACTTTATGGGCAATTAAAAACTTCTCAATGGTAATTCCTTGAACTTCCGAGAATAGGTTTGCAAGAGAAGTATAGTCCTCGCCTAATTTTTCACTTAAGTAATGAGAAAAATTTACTTTAACCTTTTCTTCTGAATGATGAATGGCTTCTATGACTACATTTTTTATTCTTTCAATTAATATGGCTTTATCGTTATCCATTAACTCTAGCCCAACATCCAACAAGCATTCTTGCAACTGCTGCCTTTGTTCGGTAGAAATATTTTCCATAATTTCTACCTCACCCAAGTCTACAATATTAAAGTGAAGTCCTAATTTTGTTAGCTCTTCTTTTACCGCGATTTTACAGCGGTTGCTTACCATGTGTTTTATATATAATTTCAATATTTTATTTTTTAATTAATAGTAGTTCTTCTTCTAATTCTATACAGGCTTTGCTTAAGGCTTTTTCAAGTTTTGCTAATTGGTTGGGTATTAAATCTAAATTTTCTTCTTCTTCAGCGTAGGTTTCAATTTTCGAAGCAGTAAGTATAATGTCTTTAGGTAAGCCAATTAAGTCTAGTGTAGGTTTAATATAGTGTATTTTACTTTGTAAACTGCCCCAATCGGCAGCTATTACAAATTTATTCATTTGTTGAACAGCAGTAGGTGTTTCTTTTAAGATTAATTGAAGCATCTCTTCTATTAGTTTTGGTTTGTGGTGTAAAGCTCTTTTAAGGGAAGCTGTATTAGATAACTTCATACGATTGCGTGTTTTGCTATTTGTAGATTTTCTCTTTTTAATTATTAATTGAGTAACCTTTTGTAATAAGTCTGTCTCATTAATAGGTTTACAAACATATGCATCCATGCCAATCTCTTGACATTTTATTATATTTTTTTCTGTTATATCTGCAGTAAGGGCTATGATTGGTGTTGCAGATTTTGGTAACTTCATTTTATTACGGATGTGTTTTGTAGCTTCCCATCCATTCATTTCTGGCATTTGTAAATCCATTAATATAAGGTCGTAATTATTCTTCTCCAGCAAGTTAATGGCAATTTTACCATTTTTTGCTATTTCCGTTTCAAATCCTATATCCTCAATAATGGTTTTTACTAAAAGCTGATTGATAACCATGTCATCAACAATTAATACTTTTATATCTTTTAATCCTTTTAGTTTTGCTAGTAGCTCTGATTTATTATCATTACAAATTTCTCTATTTATTTCAAGTTCTATTTTCTTCGTTTGTTTTAAGGGAATATTTAAAGTAAATGTGCTACCAACATGTATTTGGCTTTTTACAGTAATAGCTCCTTTCATTAAGTCTATAAGCTGTTTTACAATATTTAAACCTAAACCAGAGCCTCCGTATATTCTAGAGGTATTCGAGTTACTTTGGATAAAGGGGTCAAAGATGTTTGCTATTTTATCTTCAAGGATTCCAATACCGTTGTCAGATATTATAAATTCAATAGTTACGGTATCGTCATCTTGTTTTAATAAATTTACATGTACATTAATTACACCACCTTTATTTGTAAACTTTATAGCATTTCCAACAAGGTTTAATAATATTTGATTAATACGAACAGGGTCTCCAAGCACACATTCAGGAATACTTTCATCAAAATGAGTATGCAATGTTTGTTCTTTTTCTTCCAAGCGCAATTCAAAAGTGCTTAAAATAGAATTAGTTAAATGTCTTACGTTTAATTCGGTTTCTTCAAGTATCATTTTACCCGCTTCTATTTTAGCTAAATCTAAAATATCATTTATCACCACTAATAAAATATCACTAGAAACTTTAATAGTAGTTAACTGCTCTTTCTGTTTTCCTGTAATATTACCACGCAGTAATATTTTTGTAAATCCAATTATACCACTTAGAGGTGTTCGAATTTCGTGACTCATATTTGCTAAAAATTGATCTTTAAAACCGCTTAGTTTTTCTGCTTCTTCTTTGGCAATTATTAGTTCATTTTTAATTTTCTCTCTTTCCCTGATATCCATGCTTACATTACCGAATCCAATAGGTTTTCCCGTTATATTATCTCTAATTACAAACGCAGACATGTATACTGCTATTTTTTTATTTGTTTTTAAATTGACAAGATTTGTGTCTTTTTCCCACCTTCCTTTTTCAAGAAAAATTGATTTTGATTCTTTAGAGAAGCTATCCATTTCTTGGATAGGAAAAAAATCTGAGAAATGAATGGCGGAAAGATCAGTATTAGCATCAACGCCTAATAGTTCTCTTGCCGCCTTGTTAAGAAATGTTGGTACTCCGTCTAAGTCTCCAAAAGCTATAATCTCTCTACTAGTTTCTATTAAAGCGAATAATCGTTGTTTTACTTTATCTGCATTAATACGTTCTGTTATGTTTCGAAAACTCCAAACACGGCCTTTGTTTTCACCATTCATCAACTTGGGTTGTGAATATCTTTCAAATATTCTGCCATCTTTTAATTCGATAGTGTCTAGGCTATTAGCGTCTGGCTGCGCATATAATTGACGCACTCCAGACAGCCATTTGTCTGGGTCTACTAATTGGTTTGTCACAAACTTAAGTAACGCCTCATCGTCTTTTTTGGATAATAGATTATTTGGTAAGCTCCATAATTCTGCAAACTTGTTATTATAATTAACTACTTTACCCTCATCTACTACTAAAATACCATCTGCAGTTGACTCTAAAACCGCCTGAAGATTAGCGTACGCGTTTTGTAAAGAATTTTCAAATGTATTTCGTTTGGTAACATTAGTTGCAGCTCCAATTATTCTTTGGGCTACTCCGTGTTTATTACGTAAAACAAAACCTCTATCTTCAATATATAAAGAACTACCATTAGGGCTTAAAAAGGCATATTCAAAACAAAAATTATTTTGCTTGGGGTCTTTAATTATTTTTTCTAATGATTTCGCTATTTTGATTTTATCATCTGGATGCACGTAATCCTCTATTTTCATTTCGTCTAAATCTATGGTATTATCAAAACCAAATACCTTATGAAAACCTTCTTTGTTTCTGTAGATGTTATCGGTTAAAAGGTTCCAATCCCAAACAGCATCATTGGTAGCAAGACTAATAAATTTAAATCTTTCATTAGATAGTTTTAATTCCTCCTGACTGTTTTTTATGCTCGTAATGTCTCGTATTACGCCTCTACTACCAATTATATGATTTTCGGCATCATATATAGGTTCTCCAATATCTTGTATCCAGCATTTTTTATTTTTTAAATTGGTT
>CAJXAS010000162.1 GCA_913050305.1 uncultured Polaribacter sp.
AAAGCAAGCTTAAGCCTGCACAGCCTGAACCCGCAATGATGTAATCATATTTCATATTTTTTTACTTATGGTTATTTTAAAAACCGATTATACCAGCTTTCCTCAATCATTATTTCCCAAAAGCTATCAAAATCTTGTTTTGTGTTCACAAGATTATCAAAAATAACAGATTTACCTGTTAAAGCCTTGTTTTTAAGCAATTTTTTAAAGTCTTTTAAATCTTTGTACTGCACATGTTCACCTTGTTTAAAACAAACATTCATTCGATCTAAAAGGGCTACTTCGTACGTTTCTTGTAAACTTAAGATAAAAGAAACAGAGGCATCAATATCTGCATTAGATAATTCTGTGGCAATATCATCTGCAGTTATGATAATAAATCTATTGTATAGAAATTTATAGGAGGCTTTAAAAGAGGTGTCATCCGATTTCCAGCTTTCTATAAATTTTTTTACTTTTTCTTCTATTATTTCAATTTCATTAGGATAAAACTTTCTACTTGAAGGGTATACCCATACTTTGGCATCTTCAGGTATTTCTTTAAAATCTACAAACATCGTTTTATATTTAAAGTACAAAGATAACTAAAAGAAAAACCGCAAACAGAAAATCAGTTTGCGGTTTTTTATGAATTTTAAATAGACTAGTTTTATTTTACAGAAAGCTTTGCAACCAAATTCACAAAATCTTCTTGTACACTTTTACCTTTGTCTTTGTTGTACCAAACCTGTAAATCTTCCTTAAACTGGGGGTCTAAAGCGCCATTTTTTTCTTTATAATCTGCTACCATTTTTGCAGCTACTGTTGGTCTTGGCCCCCAATAATCTAAAACATTATTATCTTTATCTAATGCAATTAATTTTGGAATGCTTCTGCCTCCATTGGTTAAGAATAAATCCATTAAGTCTAAATTTTCATCTCTTAAAACGATTTTCAAATCTATGTTCGTTGTATCGGATGCTATTTTGTTAAGAATAGGTAAGTTCTGTGCGGCATCTCCGCACCAACCTTCTGTAAGCACTAACCAAGTTTGTGGCTGTTTTACTTTTTGAAACTCCTGAATCGTGTCTTCAGAAATTTTAATGGTTTTATCCAATCGTTTCATTCTTCGATCATTTAACGCACTATAATTGGTTAAATCTTCAGATTGCTCAGGACCGGTAGATTTTCCTTCCGTTAATAAATTACTAACTAAACTTCTATAGCCTTTATATGATATTGCTGTTTGTAAACTATTTTCTATAATTTTTTTCATAAATATAAGGTACTAAATTTAGTAAGTTAGACGTATAATTACCTATAACTTACAGGGGTGTTTTAGTTGATTAATTATTGTCTTCGCAGAAGTAATTTAATTGAGTGTAAGTTTTAATTAGAATTTTATATTTTTTGTTATGGTTTTCTTAAAAGAGAATGGTTTGCTATTAATTTGTGTATTTTTGAGTTTTAAACGCAGTTGTGAAATATATATATCTTTTAGTAATACTTGTTTTTACATTTTCTTGCCAGAAGAATGAAGGGAAGAATACCTTAAAAAAACCCAAACCTTTAATGAGTATTGAAGAAATGCATACTCCAACAGAAAATGTTTTACCTATGCATTTAAAAGAGGTAAAAGATTGGAATGCGCTGCAAGACATCGATTCTTTTTTTGTAAAGTTTAGAAAAATTACACCTAATGAGGCGTTAAGTAATGCAATAGAGTTAAAAGATTTAATTAAGCGTTTAAATGATAGTATAAAACCAAAAAAATTTCAAACACCTTCTTTAACAGCAAGAATTAATGTTTTATATAATGAAGCATTAAGACTAGCAGATTTAACAAGAATAGGAGCTATAAAGGCGCAAGAAGTAAATACTCAGGTAGATAAAACCATGGCTGCATTTTCAAATATAAACACTAAAATAAATTCTATTTTAGCAAAAATTAGATTTGAAAATGAAATTGATATAGATGTTACATTTATTGGTTTAGATACTACAAGGATGGATGCGTTTTTTAAGAAGCCAATAAAGCAGATAAAAGAAGTAAAAGAGGTAAACCTTTTAAAATCTATAAAATTCATAAAACCTAAAACACTTATAAAGCGAAAACCCGAGAAGAAACGAATAAAGAAGAATAGACTATTTAAAGGTTTAGAAACAAACAAACAATAAGTATGAAAAAAGTAATAACTTTAGGTGTAAGTATTTTTTTATTCTTTGCTTGTGCAACTCCTAATACGGTTAAAACAGATAAAAGTGCAATCAGAAAAGAAGTGAACACACTTTTAGTTAATTGGCATAAAGCGGCTTCAGATGCAAATTTTAAGGAGTATTTTGGGGCACTGGATAGTACTTCTATTTATATAGGAACGGCAGCAGAAGAAACTTGGACGAAAGAACAGTTTGCCAATTTTAGTAAGCCTTATTTCGATAAAGGAAAAGCATGGTCTTTTACAACTTTAGAACGTAATATATACATGAGTGAGTCAGCAAAGATAGTTTGGTTTGATGAACTTATAGATACCTGGATGGGCACTTGTAGAGGTTCTGGTGTATTAGAAAAGAAAGAAGATTCTTGGAAAATTAAGCAATATGTACTTTCTGTAGTAATCCCAAATGACGATATTCAAGCAGTAATTGATATTAAAAAGAAGAACGATGCTATTTTCTTAAAGAGGTATTAAGAAACTACTTCATTTACAACTTTGTAAATTAAATTACTTTCAAAGCCTTTTCGCATTAAGAAGTCAATTAGTTTTTTCTTTCTTTTATAAATATTCGGTTCAGAAATTACTTCGTTTCTGTTTTCAGTAATTCTGTAAATGGTTGCAATATATTCAGTTTCATCAATCTCTTTTAAAGCTGTTTTTAAATTGTAAGCAGAAATATCTCTAAACTTTAACTCTCTAACAATACGTTGTTTACCCCAGCTTTTAATTCTGAATTTACCCCTTGCATAACTTTTAGCAAAACGTTCTTCATTTAAAAAATTGTCTTTCATTAGACTTAAAAGAATCAATTCCCTAGCCTCGGGTATTACTTGATATTCGCGCATTTTTTGCTCTACTTCTTTATGGCATCTGTCCTGGTAGACGCAATAATTTTCTAGCTTTCGCTTAATTTCATCAACAGTAAAAGATTTTTTCTTTTTTTCAAACATTGCTTCGAAAATACAAAAAGAGGACGAATTCGAAATGATTTCACCCTCTTTTAAATATAAATTATATTCGTTTTAATTTTCTAATTAAATGTTTTGTGTTTCTTCCTTTAACAAGCCTTTTATTCTCATTTTAAACTTTGTAATTAAAAAGAATAAAATGGGTACAACTACTAAAGTTAAGAAGGTTGCAATAAACAAACCATAAATAACGGTTTTTGCTAAGGGTCCCCAAAAAACAACGTTATCACCTCCCATATAAATGTTTGCATCAAACTCGCTAAACAAGGTAAAGAAGTTAATATTTAAACCAATTGCCAAAGGTATTAATCCTAAAATAGTAGTAATTGCAGTTAATAAAACGGGTCTTAAACGCGCCTTACCAGCTTTTACAACGGTCTCATATAAACTAGTTAAAGGTAAATATGCTGCTTCAGAAACACCATCTTGTATTTTCCTCCTTTTTATTAATAACTCTGTATAATCTAAGAGCACCACACCATTGTTTACAACAATTCCTGCTAGAGAGATAATACCCACCATCGTCATCATAATTACAAACGGCGCACCTGAAATTACCAAACCACCAAACACACCAATAAAACTTAAAAAGATGGCCA
>CAJXAS010000163.1 GCA_913050305.1 uncultured Polaribacter sp.
AGCAATCTCTGCAAAATTAGATGCGGTTGCAGAAAAAATATCAAAAGCGAGAACATCTGCAATTCCTAAACTAACGAAGCAATTAGAGTTTTTGCTAACGGACCTAGGAATGGAAAACGCTCGTTTTTCTATAAAAGCAACACTTACAAATACTTATTTTAGTAATGGTAAAGACCATCTTGAATTTCTCTTTTCTGCAAATAAAGGCGGTAATTTTGGAGAGTTGAAAAAAGTTGCTTCTGGTGGAGAATTATCAAGAATCATGCTATCTGTAAAGAAAGTATTGTCAGAAAATACGCAACTACCAACCATTATTTTTGATGAAATTGACACTGGTGTTTCTGGTGAAGTTTCTAATAAAATAGCAGCTATTATGGGACTAATGGGTAATAATATGCAGGTAATCGCAATTACTCATTTACCTCAAATTGCTGCAAAAGGCAGCAACCATTATAAGGTATATAAAGAGGAGATAAACGGAGTTACAACCACAAATTTAAAGCAATTATCTGTGGAAGAACGTATTAAAGAAATTGCAGAAATGTTAAGTGGTAAAGATATTTCTGACTCAGCACTTACACATGCAAAAGAACTGTTGAGTTAGTTCTTTTTACAAGAAATAAATAAGAGTAAGGTGAACAACAACCAACCACTTCAAATAAAAAATCAATATATTGTACAACTTACTAAAAGGTAAAAAAGGAATTATATTTGGTGCATTAAATGAGCATTCTATTGCTTGGAAAACTGCTGAACGGGCTCATGAAGAAGGTGCGAGGTTTGTTTTAACTAATGCCCCAGCTTCAATTAGAATGGGAACATTAGAAATTCTTGCTGCAAAAACAGGTTCTCAAATAATTTCGGCAGATGCAACTTCAATAGAAGACTTGGAGAATCTTGTAGAAAAAGCAATGGAGGTTTTAGGTGGTAAAATCGATTTTGTGTTACATTCTATTGGTATGTCTGTAAATGTTAGAAAAGGAAAGTCGTATACAGACCCTAATTATGATTTTACAAAAAAGGGATGGGATGTTTCTGCAGTTTCTTTTCATAAAACTTTGAATATTCTATACAAGAAGAAAGCCATGAATGAATGGGGAAGCATCGTGGCGTTAAGTTATATGGCGGCCCAAAGAGTATTTCCAGATTACAATGATATGGCAGATAATAAAGCCTATTTAGAGTCCGTTGCAAGAAGTTTTGGGTACTTCTTTGGTAGAGATTATAAAGTGCGTGTAAACACCATTTCTCAGTCTCCAACCCCAACAACGGCAGGCACTGGAGTTAAAGGATTTGATGGTTTTATTGCGTATTCAGAAAAAATGAGTCCTTTAGGGAATGCAACTGCTTTAGAATGTGCGAATTATACTATTTCTATGTTTTCAGATTTGACAAAGAAAGTAACCTTACAAAATTTATTTCATGATGGTGGATTTTCTAATATGGGTGTAAGTGACGCTATTATGGAAAAATTTTAATAGTGATATGTTAAATTTATAAAGATGAATGATTCAGAAATTCTAATAAATCAATCAATTGATAAATTATCTTTAAAATTAGGAAAGTTAAATTTAGATGATTTAACTGTTTCCGAGTATAATAAAAGATATTTAAAAGATTATATTAATAATTTGTCTTTTTTTATGCCATTGTATAAGGGATTATTAGAAAAAGTTATTGATAAATTATCGAAACCAATTATTGAGAGTAGTTTTGTGGATTATGGGGGTGGTTGTGGTCTTCTTAGTTTTTTGGCGATAGAATTAGGTTTCGAAAAAGTCATTTACAATGATATTTACCAAGTTTCTGTAGATGATGTAAAAGTTATTTCAAATGCATTAAATTTAAAAATTGATTATTTTGTTTCAGGTGATGTCTCTCAGTTTATACGTGTTATAAATCAAAATAAGATTAAAGTAGATCATATTTGTTCTTTTGATGTTTTGGAGCATATTTATGATTTAGAAGATTGGTTTACAGAAATTAATCAAATTTCAAAACCATTTTCACTTTGTTTTATGACAAGTGCTAACTCTAGTAATCCTATCATACATCAAAAACTTAAAAAAATTCATTATAATGCAGAATATGTTGGCACTAGCATTCAAAAAGGTTGGAAAGAAAGAGACTCTAATTTACCTTTTTTAGAAATTAGAAAAAATATAATTTCAAAAAATATTACCAATGTTAGTCAAGAAACAATTACTAAGTTAGCAAAAAACACCAGAGGTCTTTTTGGAGTTGATATTCTAAAACATGCCAAAGAACAGTTAAATACAATTAGTTTTAAAAATAAAAATAAGCATGCCACTAATACTTGCGACCCTCTAACGGGAAATTGGGCAGAACATATTATTGATTTAAATAATCTAAGAAAAAAGATTGAGAATAAAAAAACTAGCGTTCAGTTTACGAACAGTTTTTATAGTTATTCAGATAATAGAGTATTAAATATTCCTAAATTTATTATGAATTTTTTAATGAGAATTTTTGGAAAAAAAAACTTGTTCTTTTCACCATCTTATACATTAGAGGTTATTTATAAACAAGACGATTCTAGAAGGAAAAAGTAATTTTATTGTTTATAAAAATTAACTTTATTTTAAATAGAATTTTATGGCAGCAATAAGCTTTAATTTTAAATACTTCTTTAGTGTAGATTGTAATTTACTAAATAACACTATTACCCAGACACCCAAACCAAAAATGGCTAGTACCAGAGTTAAAGGGTTTTGTAGTTTTATTGCATATTTTTATACTATTTTTACGATTAAATTAAATTTAATAAATGGGTTTTTTTAAGAAAATTGATACAATATTTAAATCATCGGAAAATTTTAGATTGATGGAGAGAACAGAGGTTGATCTTAAAATTGAAGCTGACATTGTAGCATACGGAATTAAGAAATTTGCTGTATCGGCTTATGGCGATTTATATTTAAAAATTGCAGAGTTAGGAGGGTTTATTATGCTTGAGACTATTATTGTGAGTGACACAAATTTGAAAAGTAAAAAAGGAACAACGCTTTCTTTTTTAAAAGAAAATCAAATACTAATGCTTGAATCAGATGAACATGTAATTGAATCTGATTTTTCTAATACTGTAAAAAAAGCGATTACTAAGATTGATTATAATATATCAGTTGAAGATGCAGAAGTTTTTACAGAAAAAAAATACGATACAGTGCGGTTTAAAATTAGTGGAAAGGAACTGTTGTTTTCTGTTATAAATTAAGAACGAGTGAATTTATTATATTCTATAATTATCCCAGTATACAATCGTCCAAAGGAAATAGACGAGCTACTAGAGAGTCTTACAAAACAAGATTTTACTGGCTATTTTGAGGTACTTATTATCGAAGACGGTTCTACAGAAAAAAGTGATTTGATTGCTGAAAAATATAAAAATCAACTCAATTTACAATATTTTTTTAAAGAGAATAGTGGTGCAGGCGCCAGTCGAAATTTTGGAATGGAAAATGCTTTAGGTAATTATTTTATTATTTTAGATTCAGATGTTATTGTTCCTAAACAATATTTATCAGAAGTAAAAAAAGGTTTAGATAAAAAATATACAGATGCTTTTGGGGGTCCAGATGCTGCACATAAAAGTTTTACTTCGTTACAAAAATCCATTAATTATTCTATGACTTCCTTTTTAACAACTGGTGGAATTCGTGGTAAAAAACAAGCTGTTGGTAAATTTCAACCAAGAAGTTTTAATCTTGGACTTTCGAAAATTGCTTTTGAAAAGAC
>CAJXAS010000164.1 GCA_913050305.1 uncultured Polaribacter sp.
AATTTTAAACCATCTACTTATGCCAAATTACATTTTAAACCTTAACGGTAAGCAAGTTGCTGTTTCTGCAGATGAAGACACACCTTTGCTATGGGTTTTGCGAGATGAACTAAATTTAGTAGGAACTAAATTTGGTTGTGGTATTGCTCAATGTGGCGCTTGTACTGTGCACATAAACGGTATTGCTTCAAGAAGTTGTCAACTACAAGTTTCTATATTAGATGATGTTAAAATTACCACTATAGAAGGCTTAAGTGCAGACGGAGATCATCCGGTACAAGAGGCTTGGAAAGAGATAGATGTGCCACAATGTGGGTATTGCCAGACAGGACAAATCATGACTGCCTCTGCTTTTTTAGCAGAAAATAAGCGTCCGTCAGAAACAGCAATAAGAGCTGCTATGCAGGGTAATATTTGCAGGTGTGCTTCTTATAATAGAATAGAAAAAGCGGTATTGGTGGCCTCAAAAAAAATGTCATAATTAATAAGGGGTCCCGCGAGGTTTTTAGAAGAAGAACCCGTAAAAATCTCATTACCACGAAAAAGAGAGTCTGAAAATTTAGAAAAAATGAAACTACACGAAAAAGACAACTTTAGTCGCCGTAATTTTTTAAAGACATCTATTCTAGCAGGTGGCGGAATGTTAATTGGATTCAATTTATTGACCGCATGTAAACTAGAGGCAAAAATGCCAATAGATATTGCAAGTTTGAATTTTAACGATTTTAATGCGTTTATTAAAATTTCTGATAAAGGGTATGTAACTATTTTTTCTCCAAACCCAGAAATTGGTCAAGGAGTAAAAACATCTATGCCAATGCTTATTGCAGAAGAATTAGATGTAGATTGGAAGAACGTAACAGTTGCACAAGGAGTTTTAGATACAAATAATTACACCAGACAATTAGCGGGTGGCAGTCAATCTATTCGATTTGGTTGGGATGCGCTAAGACAAACGGGTGCAACGGCAAGACAAATGTTGGTAAATGCCGCAGCTGTAAAATGGAATGTAGCCGCAGCAACCTTAAAAGTTTCTAAAGGAATTATTACAAATCAAAATGGAGAAACATTAGGATATGGAGATGTTGTAAAAGAAGCTGCAGTATTAAAAGTGCCAGAAGATGTAAAACTCAAAGACCCTAAAGACTTCACCATTATTGGGCAGGAAATAGTAAACGTAGATATTGATAAAATTATTACAGGAAAACCATTGTTTGGTTCAGATTATAAAGCGGATGGAATGGTGATTGCTTCTGTATTAAGACCTCCTTCTTTTGGACAAAAATTAAAAAGTTTTGATGCTGCCGAGGCGAAGAAAGTGAAGGGAGTAATAGCTGTAATTACTATAGGAGATAAAGTTAGAAAGTTTGTAGAAGCAGGCAAAAGTAACTGGACAGTTAAATTATCTAAAACAGATAAAGTCGTTGTAATTGCAGAAAATACATGGGCCGCTATAAAAGGTAAAAAAGCACTCTCTGCTATTTGGGAAATTGATAGCCAATTAGAATCTACAGAAGACCATGACAAGGCTTTAACAGCTATTTTAGAGGGTAAAAACTTAATCATAAATAGAGAAGACGGTGCTATAGAAAATGCATTTTTAATAGCAGACAAAGTAATAGAAAAAACATATCACTCACCTTTTTTACCGCACAATTGTATGGAGCCGATGAATTTTTATGCAAATGTAACTGCAGAAAAAATTCACTTAGTTGGTCCTGTACAAACACCAGAATACGCAGCAAAAGTTGTTGCAGATTTATTGGATTTTGATTTGGATAAAATCCATTTAGAAATGACAAGGATGGGAGGTGGCTTTGGCAGAAGGTTGTATGGAGATTTTGTATATGAAGCTGCAGAAATATCTAATTTCATTAAAAAACCAGTAAAACTTGTTTCTACAAGAGAAGATGATATGACTACAGGTATTTATAAACCTGCTGTGAAATATAGAATTAAAGCTGCATTAAAGGGAGGGAAAGTAACTGCGTATCATTTAATAGAAGCCGCTATTGGCAGTAATATGTATGGCTCTATTCCTAACTTTTTCCCTGCAGGATGTATTCCTAACTACAAAGTAGAAACAGGTAACTATAAGAGTAACATTACCACTGGAGCTTGGCGTGCGCCATACACAAATTTTTTAGCTTTTGCAGAACAAAGTTTCTTTGACGAGCTGGCTACAGAACTAAATGTAGATACCATTCAATTGCGTTTAGATTTATTACAAAATGTAAAGAATACAACTGATAAAAGAATAGCGTATTCTGGTCAAAGAATGGAAGATACTATTAAATTAGTGCGAGAAAAAGCAAATTGGGGAAATACTAAAGAAGGAGTTTACCAAGGATTTGCAGCATATTATAGTCATAATACACATGTTGCCGAGGTTGCAGATATTGAGCTAAAAAACGGTTTACCAATTATTAAAAAAGTTACAGTTGCTGTAGATTGTGGTATTGTTGTAAACCCAACAGGTGCAAGAAACCAAGTTGAAGGTGGAGTTTTAGACGGAATTGGGCATGCAATGTATAGCGATTTCTCTTTTAAAAATGGCCAACCAGAATACAAGAATTTTGATACATATAAATTGATAAGAATGAATGATACTCCAAAAGTTGAAGTTCATTTTGTGGAAAATCAGAACTCGCCAACAGGTTTAGGAGAGCCGGGTTTACCGCCTGCAGGAGGCGCTGTTGCCAATGCCATTAATGCCGCTCTTGGTAAAAGAATGTATAGACAACCTTTTATAAATGAGTTAAAGAAAACTAGTATTCTAGGTTAATATGTGCACTTTAAAATAAAATATACTTGTATTTTTAAATGAATTTTAAGAAGAATTTTTTAATTAAAAGTAAATTTCTTGGGCCAATCTAAATGTATTTGCATGGGCATTTACAATAATATTAATATCTAAAGAATAGCCACCACCCATAGAACACATTACTGGAATTTTTAAATCAAAGCAAGTTTGTAACACGAAGTTATCTCTTTCTTTACAGCCGTCAATAGTCAGTCCTAGTTTGCCTAGCTTATCTGTTTCAATAACATCTACACCACACAAATAATAAATAAAATCTGGTTTTTCTTGCTGAATGAGTTTTGGAAGCGTTTCTTTTAAGATTGCTAAATATTCAGCATCTTTTGTGTCATTTTTTAGTGCAATATCTAGATCACTTGTTTCTTTAACAAAAGGATAATTACTTTGTCCATGCATAGAAAAAGTAAAAACAGACGTATCATTTCGAAAAATTTCTGCAGTTCCGTTTCCTTGATGTACGTCTAAGTCTACAATTAATATTTTTTTAGCCAAACCTTTTTGCTGCAGGTATTTTGCCCCAATTGCTTGATCATTTAACATGCAAAAAGCTTCACCACGATTAGAAAATGCGTGGTGCGTGCCACCTGCAATATTCATTGCAATTCCGTTTTCTATTGCAAATTCAGAAGCTTTAATTGTTCCATCTGCAATAATCATTTCTCTTTCGATTAAAACTTCAGAGAGTGGAAAGCCAATTTTTCTTGCAGCTTTTTGATTTAATGTAATATTTAATAAATCAAAGAAATATTCAGGATCATGAACCGTAAAAAAATGCTTGTAATTTGGAATTTCTGGTTCAAAGAAATTGTCTTCAATACAGGTTCCTTCATAGATTAATTGTTGTGGTAAAAGGTCATATTTCTCCATAGGAAAACGATGCCCTTCTGCTAACTGATGTCTATAAATAGGATGATTTGCTATTTTAAGCATT
>CAJXAS010000165.1 GCA_913050305.1 uncultured Polaribacter sp.
ATGCATTTCTTTAATCGATTTTGGTTTACGGATGTCTATCAATTCAACTTGGGCTATTTCGGCTAGTAGCACAATGTCTTTCCGCTCATTGAGTTGGTCATGAAGTCCATTGACAATGCCAATACCCTTAGTTATGGCCTCGGAAATAACATTTAAAAGTGTATTGGACAATACACCGCCAATAGTTGCTACGCCAATTACTAAATAATCAATAGTATCAAATGTTTTAATAGCTTCATCAATTGAGGCAATTACAGGAATATTTCTGAACGTGCCGTCAAGGGTTTCTCCTGCATCGGTATTTTTATTTTTTTCATCAATAATAGCGAGTACATCGAATCGTTTTGAGCTTCTTATTAAACCATTCGCAGTTTTAGCATAGTCAGTTAAGAGTAGGTTGTCAGTTGCGATTATTACGTTTGGCTTCATTTGAGTCATTTTCTCTTAGCTTTAAATGTACCGTTTGGTTGTATCAATACTATTTCATTTATGGATTTATCATCAGATTCCACAAATTCAACTTTAAAGCCTTCTAAAGCCTTAAAAGAAAATTTATGTTTGTCTGTTGCTAATAATTCGTACTCTGGCTGCCCCATAACAAAGACATAGAGCTTACTTTTATTTTTAATATAAACTTTTATTGCGGTCCCAGCTAGCTCATAATCACCAACATATCTTTCTAAAGTTGCTTTGCCAACAGCAATAATATTTGGTGTATGCTTAAATTCAATAGGATGATCAAGCGCTCCTTCTATTCTCATTTTTACTAAAGAGATCTCTCCAGCATCGTTGGTGTTAAAATTGAATCTTAAAGGACTGTTATCCGTAATATCAATTCCAGTTTTAGTCACTTCGAATGGTTCAAAAATATCATAGTGTTCATGTCTTAAATACCATTTTGATAACTTGAAATTTACAAATAATGAATCATTTTGATTGGTTATATTAAATTCTCCGTAGCCAGGATGTGAATACTTACCTATATAGTCCTGCAAAATATGTGATGGTTTTATGTTTTCTGTTTTTGAAGATGTAGTTTCAGATTTGGTAGCTTCTTCTTCTTCTTCTTTAGCTTTTAATTTTCGCTCAGTAAATATTTTAGACCAATCTGTTTTTTGTGTTCTTAACATTCTATCTGCTACTGTATTTCTAACTAAACTAGGAATAGCTGAACCGTTTTGGTTTGTTAAGACGATTACACCAATGCTATCACTTGGGAAAAAGGCAGCACTGGCAGAAAAACCATCAATATTTCCACCATGTTCAACTTGATAATGTCCTCTGTAGGAAGAAAGAAACCAAGCATAACCGTAGTTTGACAAATACATATCTGGAAACTCTTTATCAGGTAGCGCACCACTTATAACCATTTGAGAACTTATTGCTTCATCCACATAAGCTTGTGGCAATATCTGCTGGTCATCGAACTTCCCCTTATTTATCCAAGTAATCAACCAGTTTGACATGTCATTTACACTACTATAAATGCTTCCTGCTGGACTCATACCTGCAATATCATAATAATCCATGCTGCTTATTATACTGTCCTTTTTTAATTCATAACCAATAGCGATATTTGAGCTTTTCTCTAATTCATCAATAGAAACATTCGATCTGGTCATACCTAATGGTTTAAAGAAGCGCTCTTTAATATTTTCTTCCCAAGTTTTCCCAGTAATGCGTTCCGCAATTACACCTTGAGCCAGAAACATGAAGTTATTGTAATGCCATTGTTTCCTTAGACCAATAAATGGTTCTTGGTGTGCTACACGAAGGAGTAAGCTATCTTTATTTTTGGTTGGAAAAAGATACCATGAATAGTCGTGACGAGGTAAACCCGTTCGATGACTCATTAAATCTTTTATGATAATATTATTATTCATTTCATCATTATAAAATTTAAAATCAGGCACGTATTTTAAAGGGCTTTCTTCAAAAGATATTTTATCTTCTTGTCGCAATTGACCAAGGATGGAAGATGTGAATGCTTTGGTAGTTGAACCAATAGCAAACAAGGTATTGGCATCAGCTGGAATTTTGTTTTCATAATCTCTATAACCAAATCCTTTGGCGTATATAATTTTTTTGCCTTCAACTATTGCTAAAGCAAAGCCTGGTGCTTTTGTAGCTTCCAGAATTGCTTCTAACTCCTTTTCCAGCCCTTTGAGTCGTTTATCTTGTTGGGCAAATACCGATGATATTGAGATGATTGTTAATAGGGTAATTAGTATTCTTTTCATGACATAATTATAATAATATTCTTTATAAAATATTATGGGTTTATATACAAAGCCAGTTCATACAAAGAGGCAGCGCCTATTTAAATTGTATGATCAACTGTTTATTGGTTACAATGCCTGTTTTTGTGTTTTGATATCATTCTAAAACCTTATTGCTCTAGATAATCTAATGCCAAAGCAGATAATGTTTTAACTCCCAGCACAAAACCACTTTCATCTAACATAAAATCTGGCGTGTGATGCCCAGCAGCCTCTTCCGGTTTTACATCTAATGCTTTTCCTCCTAAGAAAAAATACAGCCCTGGTATTTTTTGTTGAAAAAAAGAAAAATCTTCTGCACCAGTTATTGCATCAATTTCTATTACATTTTCTTTTGATGCTATTCTCTGAAGTGTGGGAAGCATTTGGCTAGTTAATTCTAAATGATTAAAAGTGATTGGGTATCCTTTGTCAATTTCTATGGTAGCTTCAGCTCTAAATGCTTTTGCAATATCTGGAACCATTTCTTTCATTCTCTTGTTAATAAAGTCTTGCATCCCATAATCTAAAGTTCTAATAGTTCCAACAATGGTTGCATTTTCTGGAATGATATTGCTTCGTATTCCAGCATTAATCATTCCAACAGTAATAACAGCAGCTTCTTTTGTTAACTCAGATTCTCTACTAATAATGGTTTGTAATCCGTTAATTATTTGAACAGAAGCGACAATAGGATCTACGCTGGCCCAAGGTCTAGAACCATGAGCTTGCTTTCCTTTAACATTAATTTGATACGATTGAGATGCCGCCATAATGCCTCCTGGCTTATAGGTTATTTTTCCTACATCTAAACTTGCAGCGATATGCAATCCAAAAATAGCATCTACATCAGGATTCTTTAAAACTCCTTCTTTTACCATCAGTTCTGCTCCTCCTTCTTCTCCTTTTGGAGCTCCTTCTTCTGCAGGTTGAAAAATAAACTTTATGGTTCCATGAATATCGCTTTTCATCTGAGATAATACTTCTGCCACGCCCATCAAAATAGCAACGTGAGAATCATGCCCACAAGCATGCATAACCCCTGTTTCTTTTCCATTATAGGTTGTAGTTATATTAGATTTAAATAATAACTCATTTCTCTCTGTAACTGGCAGTGCATCAATATCTGCTCTTAAAGCAACTACTTTTCCTGGTTTTTCTCCTTTTAATATGCCAACTACCCCTGTTTTAGCAACTCCTGTTTGTACCGTAATTCCTAAACTTCTAAGATGACTTTCTATATACTTAGCTGTCTTAAATTCTCTATTTGATAACTCAGGGTTTTGATGAACATGCCTTCTCCATTCAATAACTTTCTGTTCTACTTGATCAGATAGCATCTTAATTTTTTTGTCATTCTTCTGCCCAAAACTAATCCCTGTGATAAACAGAGATAAACTTAAAATAATTGTTTTTTTCATTTGACTGTATATTTATTGTGTAGATTGAATTAGTACTTTTAAAAACTCAT
>CAJXAS010000166.1 GCA_913050305.1 uncultured Polaribacter sp.
CCTTCTAATTCATGTAATAATTTTTGCGCAACACCACTTCCTCTATTTTCTTTTAAAACAAACATTCTTTTCACTTCAACAACAGTATTGTCAATCTTTTTAATCGCCGCACAACCAACCGCAACTTTGTCCACATAAGTTACAACAACTTCTTTTAAAACATCTATACTATTAAACTGATTGTAAAAATCATGTTCATCTTCATCCGTGATTTTTAAATAGGCATCTAATTCTTTAACTAAGTTAATAAAATCTTTGTTTTTAGAATTAGTTCTTATTGTTTTAATGTTCATTTTTAATATAAATTATGTCTCTACAAAGAATGAAGCAATCTGATAACTTATAAATAGATTGTTTTATTACAGCACTTTGTAACGGCGCGCCTTATCAGAATTCAAATTGTAATTGCACCCAAAACGGAACAATTTCTTCAGTATTTAAGTTTCCAAAAGACAAGCCTAATAAACGAACAGAATTTACTAATTTATCTTGATACAGAAGCTCTTTTACCACGGGAAAAAACTCCTTTTTAGTTTGCATAAAATTTGTCTTTGTTTTGCTTCGTGTTTGTTGCGTAAAGTCTGAATATTTTATTTTTAAAGTAATAGTTTTGCCTTTAGTGTCCGTTTTTTTCATACGCTTTTCCAACTCATCGGCAATCTTATCTAGCCGTTCTATCATAAAAATTTCTGATGAAAGGTTTTCGCTAAACGTTCTTTCTGCGGCAATAGACTTGCGTATTCTATTTGGTTTAACAGCACTATTATGAATGCCTCTCACAATATTGTAATAGTGTGTGCCAGATTTACCGAATGACTTTACCAACTCTTCTAAAGGTTTTTTCTTTAAATCTTTACCTTTAAATATCCCTAAATTATACATTTTTGAGGCCGTAACTTTGCCTACACCATAAAATTTATTAACGGGCAACTCTTCTAAAAACTGAAGCACCTCTTCTGGATGAATTGTTTTTTGTCCGTTTGGTTTGTTAATATCGGATGCTACTTTTGCTATAAATTTATTAATTGAAATTCCTGCAGAAGCCCTTAAACCCGTCTCTGTGTATATACGTTCTCTAATTTCTCTCGCAATGTCATTTGCAGACGGATTCCCTTTCTTGTTTTCTGTAACATCTAAGTACGCTTCATCTAATGAAAGCGGCTCTACCAGATCTGTATATTCGTAAAAAATTGCTCTAATTTTTACAGACAACTCTTTGTACCGTTCAAAATCTGACTTTACAAAAATAAGATGCGGGCATTTTTGTTTGGCTAAAAAACTGCTCATAGCAGATTTAACGCCAAATTTTCTTGCTTCATAGCTTGCCGCAGAAACCACCCCTCTTTCTTCACTTCCGCCAACAGCAATAGCTTTACCTCTTAGCTCTGGATTGTCTAATTCTGCTACAGACGCATAAAAGGCATCCATATCTACATGAATTATTTTTCTAAAAGGCGGTAGCAATTCCATCTATCAAAAATACAAAAAAAGATGTTCGATGTCATTCTTGAATAGACTGGAATCTGTAATGTTTTATTTTTATTTAAAAAATTAGTTTAAAAAATCAACACAAATATTTATTACTCCTTGCAGCTCTTTAGACATTGCCTCTTCTTTCCAGGGATGAGAAACATTAAAAACATGATCTGCGTTTTCTATTACCTTAAAAGTGCTTTTCGGATTCCATTTATATAAGCTTTCGGCCTCTTTAATTGAAACTGTTGTGTCTTTATTTCCATGAATTATAAGCTGTGGAATGTTTAAGTTTCGTGTAGCATTTTGGATATTTAAACGTTTTTTGTTTTTATTAAAATCTTCATAAAATTGATAAAAATGAGGCATTTCTTGCTTAGTTCGTCCGTTTTTCACGTAAAAAACGCCTTTTTCAGCCCATTCTTGAAAATTCGATTCTTTTGGAAACCTGCATTCATAATCTGAAACCCCGGCCAAAGAAACCACTTTTTTAACACGGCTGTCTTCCGCTGCTTTTAAGAGCACAATTCCACCACCTCTACTATGCCCTATAATTGAAATATTGTGAATATCTACTTCTTGTTTATAATCAGAACCATTAGAAGCCCAATCTAAAACACGCTCTAAATCGTCTAATTCTTTTGTATAATTGTTATTCCCAAAAGCTTCTAAATCTGGAAAATCTATAGGTGTCTCTGCAGTGCCGCCGTTATAAGAAAAATTAAATTTAATAAAGAAAAAACCAGCTTTTGCAAAGGTTTCTGCCATTAAGTTCCAAGCACCCCAATCTTTAAAGCCTTTATACCCATGACAAAAAACAACTACTTTTTTTGGTTGCCTTGTTTCTTCATAAAAAACATCTGTTACAATTGGTTTTCTGTGTGCTCCTTCAATAATTATGTTTTTTATAATGCGCATTTTACTTTAAATAAATAGTTTTATAAATGCAATAGCAGCGCCTAAAGCTGTTAAAACACTTAAAACTATATTAATGTTTTTTGTTAGTTTTCCTGTTTTTTGCTGGATGGTCTTCGCAAACTTTCCATATAAAAAAAGGATGCAAAAGGTACCTATTACAGTTCCTAATATAAAAAATAAAATGGGCACTATCTCGAAACTAAAAAGTTTAAAAAAATCTAAAGCAACAATAAATCCGCAGAAGAAAGGAATGGCAAACATGTTTAAAAGCGATAAAGTAACTCCTGCTAAAAAAGGGTTTTCTTTTTTAGGCCTTATGACTAAAACTTTTGCCTTTCCTTTCTTGGACTCCTTAAAAAAATAATAAGACAGTGCTAAAAAAACAATAATTCCCGCCTTTTCTAGCGTGTCTAGTATTGTTGGGTTTTTGGCAATATACTTCGTTAAAACAACAGCAATAACCAATTGCGGAATTGCAACTAAAGAAACACCAAGAGCATATTTTTTAGCTGCTTCTATTCCTTTTTCTAAACTAATCTTTAAAGCCATCATATTTAACATGCTGGGTGTTATAGAGCCTATAAAAGAGGAGAAAAATCCTAATAAAAAAAGAGAAATAAAAATCATTTATAAAAAATATGTTTGGTAAATATCACTTTTAAAAATAAGCTATACAAAAAAAACGCATCAAAAAATTTGATGCGTTTATATTATTTTTTCTTTAAATTCTAGACCACTTACACAACACCTTGTGCTAACATAGCGTCTGCAACTTTTACAAAACCAGCAATATTTGCGCCTTTAATGTAATCTATAGTTCCGTCTTCGTTTTCTCCGTATTCTACACAAGAATCATGAATATCCTCCATAATATCTTTTAATTTATCGTCTACCTCTTTACGAGACCAGCTTAAACGCAATGAATTCTGACTCATTTCTAAACCAGATGTTGCAACACCACCTGCATTACTCGCTTTTCCTGGAGCAAATAAGATTTTTGATTTTTGAAATTCGTGGATTGCTTCTGGCGTAGATGGCATATTTGCTCCTTCAGAAACACACATACAACCATTTGCAATTAGTGCTTTTGCTTCGTCTCCATTTAACTCATTTTGAGTTGCACATGGCAAAGCAATGTCACATTTTACAGACCAAGGTCTTTCTCCTTCAATAAATTTTGCCTTTGGATACTTCTCTACATATTCACTAATTCTTCCACGTTTTTCGTTTTT
>CAJXAS010000167.1 GCA_913050305.1 uncultured Polaribacter sp.
GTAAGTATTTACAATGAAGATACAAAGATTTTGTACAAAAACTAAATTAAAAAATGCCCAAGTACCTTCTACTCCTCCAGGTCTAATGAACATAATGTAAAGAGCCATTAATAATGCTCCAAGAAACGAAGCACCTATCATTCGCATTACAGGTGTTGCTGTTTCGTCCATTTCAAATTTAGCTCTAAAATTTTTGTTATTAATTATCATTTGATAAGCATAAATTCCGAAACCTAAAAAATGGACTATGAAAACGATTAAATAAAAAATACCGTTAAAATTTTCAACCATGATTCAAACAATCTATCATTTTATTTCTATAATCAAAATATAAAAAAAATTCTCTATCTGGTTGTATTAATAATGTTATTTTCAATTATATTAAAAAAAAACATTTCTAATAAAACTGTAACATAATAAGTTTAGTATAAAATAAAATGAATAAAATTATTAGTTTCGTTATGGTTGGCACTAATGACCTTGAGAAATCAAGTAAATTTTATGATGCTGTTTTTGTTCATCTTGGATTAAAAAAAGTTACCACTTCAGAAAATATGATTAGCTACTCTCATTCAAATGATCCGCATGAAGTTAAGTTTTATATAACAAAACCTTATAATAAAAAACCTGCTACAGTAGGTAATGGTACTATGGTTGCTTTGTTAGCTGAATCAAAAGAAGCTGTAAATAAATTTCATGCAACCGCTCTAGAAAATGGTGCTGTTGATGAAGGAGCTCCAGGAATAAGATCAGATGGAAATTATTATGGTTATGTTCGTGATCTTGATGGTAATAAAATTACAGCTAAATGTATTGCAAGTTAAAAAATTTATTAAACTAAAGAAAGGAGAATGGGCATGAGCTTTAAACACTACCCTCAAATAAGCAAAGAAGATATTCCTTCTATGAATATAGAAAATGTGAATGCATTTTTAAGAGATTTTTCAATATCTAATGATAAAGATAAACCAATGACTAGCGGCTTATTTAGATTAAAAGCTGGCGAGTCACTAAAATACACTTACACGTACCATGAAATGAAATTCATAGTCGATGGAAGTTTTACAATTGAAGATGAAACTGGACAAAAAGTTGAAGCAAAACCTGGAGATCTATTTTATTTTCCAAAAGGTACTGCTGTTACTTTCACAACTTCAGATTTTGGTTTGGGTTTCTTTTGTGGACAACGTGGTGAAGGTGAAGCATAAAATATAAGAAAGGAGAATAAAAATGTCAGTTATACAAAAATTAATTGATGCTCAAGATAATCAAGACTTAAAAGCTTATAATGAGGTTCTTAGTGAAGATTATTATTGGTTAAGGCACTCAACTGGAGAAAAAGTTCCTAGAGATGAATTAAGTAAATGGTTAATTAGTCCTGATGCTCCAAAAACGGAAAGTTCTCGTATTATTTATGAAAATGATGAAATAGGTGTAGCTCATTATTTTATTTCTTTTAAAGATGGCTCAAGACAGGCAGTCCTAGTCGTCTATATTATAAAAGATGGTAAAATAATTCGATCTGAAACTGGCGCTACAAATATGCCAAAAAAATAATGGGCAATTTAACAGCTTATATAATTCTAGTTGTTGCTGTTGCCTTAGGTACTGCTGCAAATGGTTTTGCTAAAGGTGCCCAAGGTTTTACTCTTTTAATACCAAGTTTTCTTACAGCAATAACTATCGTTGGATGTATGTACGCCTTGTCACTTGTTATGAAAACAATTCCTGTTGGAATTACTTATGCTTCGTTTGCAGGATTATGTATTATCGCAACGACAATTGTTGGAATATATAAATTTAATCAGATGCCTAACCTGTATGCAATTATAGGCCTTGCTTTAATTATAGCAGGTGTCTTAATTGTTAATTTATTAGGAAAAACTAATTAATTAAAAATGGTAATTACGCTACAGGTTTTAAAAGTTTCAACATTTTTTTATGAATTGAATTATTTGCAGAAACTAAAATATTTCCACCTTTAATAGCATCTTCATTTTTCCAAGTAGAAATAATTCCGCCAGAAGCTTTAACTATCGGAATAATAGGATGAATATCCCAAATTTTATTTAAACACTGTAGAACAACATCAATTCTACCTTCACATAAATGGGCATAACTTAAAGCATCAAAACAAGGAAATTGCATTAGTTTTAAAACTTTTGGTATTTTTTTTTGTTTACTTAAAGATAGCCAGCCATGAAATGCTCCGGCAACCTTCGCCTGGTTAAAAGAAATTTTTTTATTAACTGATAGTTTTCTTTTTTTACCTTTTTCAAATACATGAGCTATTTTATCTGAATAATTTAAATAATATTTATTTAATTTTGGAAAGTTTGCTAAACCCATAACTGGTCTACCTTTGTAATTTAAAGATATCAAATTACTCCAAGTTGGGTTGCCTATTATAAAAGATCTTGTGCCATCAATTGGATCTAATACCCAGGTATAATCGCTTTTGGTTTTTTTGTGTCCAAATTCTTCACCTATAACTTGGTGATTAGGAAATCTTCTTTTAATTCTTAATCTAATAAACTTTTCAAACGTTCGGTCTGTCGAAGTTACCGGATCGTATCCTTTTCTTTTGGCTTTATTTATAACCTTAAATGGTTTGTCTAATTTTTTGTAATAAAATCTTGTGAGATCTTTTGCTAATCTGTTAAGGAAATTGTAATAAAGTCTATAGTTTTTGAATTTTGCAATAGTCATGATCTGTTTTCTTACTATTTAATTTAACTTGATTAAAGCTTAAAATTAAATAATTCTTATTTACAAATAATAAAAATTTAACCAGTAAAAAATTAATGGAAAAAATTCAATCTCATGCAAAATTAGTAATAGTAGGTGGAGGAATATTAGGTGTAAGCTTGTTATACCATCTAACTAAAGAAGGGTGGAAAGACTTAGTATTAATTGAAAAAGGAGAGCTTACTTCCGGTTCTACTTGGCATGCCGCTGGTCAATGCCCTCACATGATTGGCAGTTATAATTTAGCTAAAGTTCATTTACATTCTACAAATCTTTACAAAAGTTTAGAAAAAGAAACTGGCCAAGCTACCGGTTTTCATGATTGTGGTAGTTTAAGACTAGCTTACAAACAAGAAGATATTGAATGGTTTCATTACATTAAAGGAATTTTAGATAATGTTGGCGCACCGGCAGAAATAATTTCAGCCCAAGAAATTAAAAAAATACATCCATTTATAAGACTTGATGGAATTGTTGGTGCATTTTATACACCAGAGGATGGCCATACTGATCCTACAAGCACTACAAACGCTATGGCTAAAGGAGCAAGAAATGGTGGAGCTAAGATATACAGAAAAAATAGAGTAACCGATATTAAATTACTCCCATCAGGAGAGTGGAAAGTATTTACAGAAAATGGGGACATTGTTTGTGAACATGTTGTTAACGCTGCAGGAAGTTTTTGTCCAGAAGTTGGACAAATGGTTGGATTAAAAAATATACCAAGTATAAACATGATACATCATTATTTGGTAACAGATGAACATTCAGAAATTAAAAAACTAACAAAAGAGTTACCAGTTACTAGAGATCCAGAGGCTTCTGCTTATTTAAGACAAGAAGGCAAAGGTTTATTAATTGGACCTTATGAA
>CAJXAS010000168.1 GCA_913050305.1 uncultured Polaribacter sp.
AACTTTGCATAGATGTGTTGTATTTTTACTTATAAAGATAAATTAAATATGTGAATAACCTAAACGATGTCCACCTGCAGAAAACACCTTGCTTAAGCCTCCAAAAACAATTGTTTTTCTAGGATAGTGTGCTGAAATACTTGGCGAATAGCTTTGCGAAAAATTAATTAAAAGTGTAGCAGATTGTTTTAATTATAAAAGGTTTTGATTGATCATAATTATATGGCTGTCCCTGTTTCTTCTATATAAAAATACTAATTTTTAAGCATAAAAAAAGCGGCATAAAGCCGCTTTTTTATAAAATAACAAAATAATTTGATTTACTTTAGAGTAAAACTTACTCTTGCGAATAAGAAACGACCACCAACACCAAATTGTTGAGATCTTCTAGACCAATCAAAACGTCCACCACTTCGGTTCGCTTCAATAGCTCTGTCTGGAGATACATCTAATAAGTTGTTTGCTCCTACTGTGAAAGTTAAATCTTCTGTAGCTTTGTAACCAAGAGATAAATCTGTAACAATCTTAGAAGCAAAAACTTGCTGATTAGCAGCAGTGTTCGTTGCTTCAGATACTTTACCAAAGTATACATTTCTTAAGAAAACATTAAATTTTCCAGAAGTTAGACTATTGGTTAAGTTCATTTTAGTTCTTGGTACTGCTTCTTCTAAAAATATTCTACTAGTTTCAGGAAAATAAGTATCTACTAAACCTGCATCTCTTATGATTTGAGAAGACTTAATATCTCCTACTTGTCTTGTTTGAGAAAGTGTTCCTGATAAATCAGTCTTTAATCTAGTGTTTGCCCCAAATCTTGCTTTGTGTGAAACTACAAAATCAATTCCTTTAGACTGCGTATCTATTGCATTTGCAAAGAAAGATGCTGCAGAAGCGTTTGCTTGAAGTAATAATATATCTATTTCAGATCCTGTACCTGGTCCTTTAAATTGACCTGTATACACAACTCTATCAGCAATATTTACTAAATACCCATCTACAGTAAAGGTTAAGTTAGATTCTGGTAATTTTGCTGTAAAACCAGCACTAAAACTATTAGACGTTTCTTCTTTTAATTGAGGAATTCCTAATAATTGTGCAGCTTTACTATCATTTGCAAACGTACCTACTTCTACAGGAACTCCGTCTTGAAAAATAGTAGACGTAGAGTTAAAGTTTAATTGATGTAAAGAAGGAGCTCTAAAACCAGTGTTAAAAGAAGCTCTAATTCTAAAATTATCTGAAGCTTTATAAATAGAAGCTAACTTAAAGTTTAAGGTAGAACCAAAATCTGAATAATTTTCATAACGTGTTGCAAAAGTAGTTGAGAATACTTCAGAAAACTTAGCATCTAAATCTAAATAAGCGGCAACACTACTACGTGCTCTATCTAATTCATTTTTAGGTCCAAATCCTGGAAATACTTGAGAACCTCCTGGTCTAGATCTTCCAAAAAAGTCTTTTAATGGTGTAGTACCTTCAATACCTGTAAACGGTAAACCATCTGCTTGGTATTGTGTGTAAGAAGACTCCTCACCAGAAATAATTTGATAGTTTTCCATTCTGTGTTCCCCACCAAAAGCAACACCAAAACCTTCAAAAGTATCTTCATAAAATTTAGACAAATCTAAATTCGTAGTATTTTGCATAAAAGAAAATCCACCAGCATCAAAAGTTGTTGGAGACGCATTTCCTTGAGAAGCATTATACGTATTCCCAATAACAAAATCGAAAGCATTTTTACCATACGTATTAGAAAAATCTACATTCCACTCACCAATTTTTCCTTTAATACCAACCGCTAAAGATTGATCTGAAATCGTTGAATTAATTTCTGGTAAAAAACCATTGTTGTAAGCAGGTGTAAACGTTCTACTTTGACTTGGTAATCTGTAAAAACCAGCAGAGTTTCCACTTCTTGAACTCATTCCTGCAAAAGAATACAATTCAGTTCCGTTATCATCTAAGGGTAATTTAAAGTTAGCAAAAAACCTACCTCCTCTTACTCTAGATTGTCCCACTCTCATGTTATAATCTGTTCTTTGCTGTCCTCTTGCAGCTAATTCAGAAGTAGTTGCATCTGCTCCTAATATCGTTTGTAATTCAGACAAACCATCTAATGGAGTTGTAGCATAACCTGCCGCATTGGCAAAACCTCTTAAATTATCTATAATAGGTAAGCCATTTATTCCTGACAATGTTGAACCGTCTACTCCGTTCGCTAATGATAAGAATTCAGAAGAATACCCAGCATTACTAGCATTTGCTAATCTTTCAACAACATTATATCCGTTAAAAATACCGCCTTCCCATTCTTTCATTCTATTGTATGCTTCACGCACATCAAAATCTCCAGAAAATGTAATAAAACCACCATTTTCGCCTAAAGGCAATCCGTAGCTTGCACTAACGTTGGTTGTTTCTCCGTCCGAACCACCAGTTTGTCCATTTGAGTTTTCACTAAAATGTGCTCCTGTAGTTACTGCGATAGACAACTCATTTACAGTTTCATTTAAGACAATGTTTATAACTCCTGCAATTGCATCAGAACCATATTGTGCTGCTGCACCATCTCTTAATACTTCTAATCTTTTAATTGCTGCAGCTGGTATTGCATTTAAATCAGTACCTACAGAACCTCTTCCAAAAGTACCATTAACATTTATTAAAGAAGATGTGTGTCTTCTTTTACCGTTAATTAATACTAAAACTTGGTCTGGCCCTAAACCTCTTAAAGATGCAGGATCTACGTGATCTGTACCATCTGAAATGGTTTGTGTATTCGATGTAAATGAAGGTGCTACAAAGTTTAAAATTTGATTTAAATTAACCTGTGGTGATGATGCTGCTAACTCTTTAATATTAACAATATCAATTGGTACAGGAGAATCTATAACCGATCTGTTTGGATTTCTAGATCCAATAACAACAATTTCTTCTAAAGATACATTGTCTTCATTTACAACAATTGTTATAAAATCGGTATTTGCAACCACCACTTCTTGCGTTGCAAAACCCATTGCAGATACCACAATTGTTGTTGGTAAGCTTTTGACAGTAATACTAAATTCACCACTATCATTCGTAGTAACTCCGTTTGAAGTCCCTTTTACAAGAACATTCATATACGGTAAAGACACTCCTGAAGCGTCTGTAACCTTCCCTTTAATTGTTTGAGCCACCAATGCAATCGGCAACAAAAATAAAAAGGCAAACATTAAAATTCTTTTTACATTTTTTTGTTTCATCATTATTAAATTTGAATTATTAGATAACAAATATTGCTATTTTTATTGAAATTAACAAAAATTTTTGTTAAAAAATCATTTTTAATCGGGTATAATTATTGATTTGATAAAAAATACTTGATTAAATATTCTGGCAATGGTAAAAACAAATCTAAACACCCTCATCTCAAGCTTCTCCTATTAATATAAGCACCTCTTTAATGTTACTCATACGTAGGTAATACTGATTATAATAAGTTGCTTTAAGCGCCCTTATACTCCATTTACTGTTTTAAATAAAAATGTATCCTTAGAAAATCAATTTACCCCTTGTATTCAAAAAAAAATGCTACTCTTTCGAGTAGCATTCTTTAATTAATTAAATCTAATTATT
>CAJXAS010000169.1 GCA_913050305.1 uncultured Polaribacter sp.
CCAGGAGTAACATCTGCTCCAAAATTACAGCCTATTGAAACCCGATTAGTAATGCTGCAAACTGGAATGCGGTCTCCTATGGGAGTTAAAGTAAAAGGACAAAATTTAAAGCAGATTGAAGCATTTGGAATACAGTTAGAAGGTATTTTAAAGGAGGTAGATGGTGTAAAAGCTAATGCTGTATTTGCAGATCGTATCGTTGGAAAGCCCTATTTATTGATTGATATTGATAGAGAAAAAATTGCACGCTATGGTATCTCAATAAAAGATGTTCAAGATGTTTTAAAAGTTGCTGTTGGGGGTATGGTTTTAACGGAAACAATTGAAGGGCGAGAGCGATATGGAGTGAGAGTGCGTTACCCTCGAGAGTTACGAGCTAACCCAGATGATTTAAAACGTATATATATTCCTGTAAAAAACGGAAATCAAGTACCTTTAAGTGAACTAGCCATTATAAGATATGAAAAAGGACCACAAGTTATTAAAAGTGAAGATACTTTTTTAGTTGGGCACGTATTGTTTGATAAATTAGATGGTTTTGCAGAAGTAAGCGTGGTTAAAAATGCACAAGCTTTAATTCAAAAAAAAATTGATTTAGGTGTATTAATAGTACCAAAAGGGATCAATTACAAATTTGCGGGAACATATGAAAATCAGTTAAGAGCCGAAGACACATTATCTATTGTGGTGCCGCTAGCATTGATAATTATCTTTTTGATATTGTACTTTCAGTTTCGTTCTGTAGCCACATCGTTAATGGTGTTTACAGGAATTGCTGTTGCGTTTTCAGGCGGATTTATAATGATTTGGCTATACGGACAAGATTGGTTTTTAAATTTTAACTTCTTGGGAGAAAATGTACGAGATTTATTTCAAATGCATCCTATTAATTTAAGCGTTGCAGTCTGGGTTGGATTTATTGCGCTTTTTGGAATTGCAACCGATGATGGAGTTGTTATGGCAACTTATTTAACGCAAACGTTCGAGCGAAATATTCCAGAAAATAAAAAAGAGGTAAGAGCAGCTGTTGTTGAAGCAGGAGAAAAACGTATTCGACCGTGTTTAATGACTACGGCAACGACTATATTGGCTTTACTACCAATTTTAACATCAACAGGCCGCGGAAGTGACATTATGATACCAATGGCGATACCAAGTTTTGGAGGTATGTTAATTGCCTTAATAACACTATTTGTTGTACCAGTGTTATATAGCTGGAAAAAAGAATTTCAACTTAAAAAAGCATCAAAATGAAATTTATAAAATTTGATATAAAAATAATCTTTATTTTTAGTTTTTCACTTTTCACTTTTAATTTTTTAGGTGCACAAGAGTTACAATCTTTGATTAGTGAATCGTTGTTGAATAGTCCAAAAATTAAAAAATTTGAATTGCAATATCGTATTGCTTCCGAAAAAGTAAACGAAGTAAATACATTGCCAAACACTGATTTTGGAGTTGGATATTTTATAAGTGAACCAGAAACAAGAACAGGAGCGCAACGTTTTAAAGTATCTATCAAACAAAGATTGCCGTGGTTTGGTAGCATTACAGCAAGAGAAAACTATATAAATTCTTTGGCGTTTACAAAGTATGAAGATATTACAATTGCAAAAAGAAAACTAATAGTTTCAGTTTCAAAATCGTATTACAAGTTAGCTACAAATACAGCAAAAAAAGCAATTTTAAATAACAATATAAAACTGCTTAAAACATATGAAACATTAGCTTTAAAATCTGTTGAAGTTGGTAAAGCATCTGTTGTAGATGTATTGCTATTGCAAATACGTACAAATGAAATTCAACAATTAATCAGGTTTTTAGAACAACAGTATATATCTGAACAAACTAATTTTAATAAACTTTTAAATCGTGATAAGGATACAGCCATTAATACTTTAAATGCGTTGGATATTCCTTCAGTAGATTTTGAAATGAATCCGGAAAAGTTAGTTTTTCATCCAGAATTATTAAAATACGATAAACTGTATCAATCTATAGAGAAATCTGAATTGTTAAATCAAAAGGAAAATAAACCTATGATTGGTTTTGGGTTAGATTATGTGAATGTTTCTAATCGAACGGATTTAAATTTCAGTGATAACGGAAAAGACATTTTAATGCCAATGTTATCTATATCTATTCCAATATTTAATACTACTTACAAATCAAAAACCAAACAGAACGAATTACAACAACAAGAATTTTTAGTACAAAAACAAGATCGTTTAAATGCATTAGAAGTACTTTTAGATAATGCAATAAACAACAGAGTCTTCGCAAGAGTTAGTTATGAAACTCAGGTTAAAAATTTGAAGCAAGCTAAAAATGCAGAAGAAATTTTAGTAAAAAATTATGAGACTGGAATGATTGATTTTAAAGAGATATTAGATATTCAGGAATTGCAATTGAAGTTTGAAATGAATACAATTGAATCGGTTAATAATTATTTTATACAAACAACAATTATTAACTACTTAGCGCAATAATAATGAAACACATATATACATTAGAGGGAATGACATGCGGTGGTTGTCAGGCTTCCGTGGAAAAAAATTTGATAGAAATAGAAGACGTTACCAATGTTTTTGTTGACCTTAAAGAAGGTGAAGTTATTATTACAATGAATGCGCATATTGCAACTGCCGTGCTTCAAAAGGCATTGCCAAAAAAATTTAAAATATCCAAGAAGGTAGAACACAAAGAGGTTGCATTTGCAGATACTTCTTTTGTTTCTCTAGAAGAAGAGAAAAGTAAATTAGCACAATTAAAACCATTATTAATCATCATATTTTATATTACAACAGCAAGTATATTGTTAAATTATAAAGAGTGGTTTTTAGGTGAATTTATGTTAGATTTTATGGGCTTATTTTATATTGTTTTTAGCTTCTTTAAAATGTTAGATTTAAATGGGTTTAAAATGTCTTTTGGTATGTATGATCCTATTGCGAAAAAAGTTCCTTTTTATGGTAAAATATACCCCTTCATAGAAACGTTGTTAGGGTTGATGTTTTTAATGCGTTTTGAAATAGACATTGCTTTAATTGTGACCTTAATTATTTTAGGAGTAACTACAATAGGAGTAACTAGGGCACTTTTAGATAGAAAATCAATTCGTTGTGCTTGTTTAGGTACTGCATTAAAATTACCAATGACAGAAGCAACCTTTATAGAAAACGCGATTATGATTTTAATGGCGGTATTAATGCTTTTAAACATATTTTAAATTAATAGATTATGAGAAAATTACTTATCATGCTTTTTTGGGCTCTTTTGTTTGTTGGTTGTAAAAACCTAAACAATAATGAAAAGAAAGAAATACCAAACGCTCAGGAAATAATACAACAAGTAAAATCAGTAAAAAAGAAAGTTTTAAGTCCGCACGCAACTGCAATGACAATGATTGGAGACGCTCATATTCATATGGATTATTCTTCACCTGGTGTTAGAAATAGAATCATTTTTGGAGGTTTATTATCTTATGACGCGGTTTGGCAGGCAGGCGCGCACAATGCAACTTGGTTAGAAACAGACAAAGATTTAGTCATAGCAGGTAAAACGCTTACTGCCGGAAAATATGGGTTTTTTATAATTCCTTCAAAAGA
>CAJXAS010000170.1 GCA_913050305.1 uncultured Polaribacter sp.
CTAAAGCAGCAACTGCCATTAAAATTCCTAAGAAAAATAAAATACTTGGCATTTCTATTTTTGACAAAGATGCATGCACTGGACTGTGATGTGCTCCAGAAGAGTGCTCATCTGTTTCATCTCCTGCTAACGCAGAAATAGAAAATTTAGAATTACTATAAATCTCTGCAAAAGTTGCAACCACAGCTAAAGACAACATCATACCTACATAAGGTGGTAAATGTGTTACTGTCTTAAATACGGGTACAAATAAAATAGATCCCAATCCTAAATATAACATTCTAGCACTGTATTGACTTTTTGGTTTTTCCACTTCGTTTTCATCAAACTCAATATCTCCTTTAAAAGCTGGTAAAAATGTTGCTATAAAAGAAGGTACAAGCATACATAATAAAGAAGGTATAAACAAATAGGTAAATAACATACTAGTACTTACTTTATCACCAATCCACAACATAGTGGTCGTTACATCTCCAATAGGAGAAAAAGCACCTCCTGCATTTGCAGCAATGATTGTTAAACCTGCAAACCAAATTCTATCTTCTCTCTTTTTAACAATTTTCTGTAAAATTGAAATTAATACGATTGTCGCCGTAAGATTATCAATAATGGCAGATAAAATAAAAGCTAATATAGAGAACATCCAAAGTAATTTCTTTTTACTTTTAAAGTTCACATATCCTTTAATCGTAGAAAATCCATCGAAATAATCGATTATTTCAACAATAGTCATGGCTCCTAAAAGGAACACTAATATTTCTGCTGTTTTACCTAAATGATGCAACAGTGTTTCTTCTACTAAATGTAATTTATCATCATGCACCATCTCTGCAAAACCTTCTACGAGACTGTGCTGACTAGAATCAAACCATTGTGTGAAATTATCTACCCCTAAAGCAACAAGTGCCCAACAAACCGCCATCATAATTAAAGCCGGTATAAGTTTATCTAATTTCAAGTTATGCTCTAAGGTAATTGCTAAATACCCCATCACAAATACTATAATAATTATTGATTCCATATTTTATTATTTAATTTACATCAATTGTTTTAGCGCTATTTCGAAAGCAGTTGAACATATTTTAGTTTTCGAAGTGCTTTGTTCATACGTTTTTTGCAATGCTTTTTTGATAATATTAGAAGTATCATCAAAAATGGCTTTATCTACCATTGGTAAAGTAACTCTTGCTTCCATTAAATAAGCAAATACTCTAGCAATACCACAGTTTGAGATAAAGTCTGGCAATAAACTTAAATGATTATCTGTATACTCCATTATAGGTCCAAAGAAAATTTCTTTATCTGCAAAAGGAACATTTGCTCCTGGAGATATTACCTCCAAGCCCGAATCTATCATTTTTTGTACTTGATCCTTAGAAACCAATCTTGAGGCTGCAGCAGGAATAAAAATTTCTGCAGGTAAACTCCATATTTTATTGTTAATTTCTTCAAAAGAAACCATTTTTTCAGAAACCAATGTGTTGCCGTTTTTCCCTAAAAATAAAGCAGTCATTTCTTCCATAGAGAATCCTTCTTCATTGATAACTCCTCCGTCTCTATCTATGATTCCTACAACTTTAGCGCCTAATTGTGTTAAGTAATATGCGGCTGCAGAGCCCACATTTCCAAATCCTTGTACAATTGCTCTTTTCCCTTCAAGATTACCACCATAAATAGCGTAATAATGCTTTACTGCCTCTGCAACACCATAACCAGTTAACATATCTGCAACGGTATATTTCCTTGAAAGATCTGGCGAAAACTGCTTATCTTCTATCACTTTAATTACGCCTAAACGCAATTGTCCAATTCTATTGATTTTATCTGCTACTGTTGGTTTAAAATGCCCATTAAAAATACCTTCTTGTGGATGCCAAACTCCACAATCTTCTGTAATTGGGATTACATCTTTATCGGCATCTACATTTAAATCTCCACCAGTTCCGTAATAATGTTTTAACAATGGTGTAACGGCCTTATACCAGCGCTCTAGAACTCCTCTTTTTCTGGGGTCATTCGGATTGAAATTAATTCCGGATTTTGCACCACCAATTGCGGGTCCTGAAACAGTAAACTTCACTTCCATTGTTTTAGCTAGAGATAATACTTCATTCATGTCTAAGCCCTCTCTCATTCTTGTACCACCACCAGCAGCACCGCCTCGTAAAGAATTTATTACCACCCAACCTTCTGCAACTGTTTCTTGATCTTTCCAATGAAAAACAATTTCTGGCTGTTTATTCTCGTACTTTTTTAATAATTCTTTCATCTTATTTGTTTAAAATATTTCAACTTAATTTCTATTTTATTTTATTCGATTTTTACGACATTTTCGTTTTTAGAAAAGTTAAAGTTGATTCATTTTTTTAAATAGTTAGAAATTAATATTAGACATACTTATGTCCACAAATTTAATATAAAAAATACAGTTTTTGTCACTTTTTAAATTAAAAACTAAGGCAAACAAACAACACCAGATGAATGGTTTTTATCAGCACCAGTTACACTTTTTAGACAATTAATCTGATTATCAATCTTTAACACCCCTAATAAAGCAAAAATCAAGGCTTCTTTGTAGTTAATTAGGGTATCTGACGCCTGCACAATCTTAATATTTGAGTAGTTTTCAATTTCCTGTATCAAAAAAGAATTAAAAACACCGCCTCCGGTTATTAAGACAGAATCTGAATCTTTTATGATTTTTGATATCTGAATTGCAATATGTGCTACAAAAGTTCTTAAAATTGAAGCAACATCTTCTTCAATTGCGTCTATTAAAGGAAATATTTCTTGTTGCACCCATTCTAAGCCCAGAGACTTGGGCGCTTCTTTAGTATAAAAAGCTAGTGTGTTTAATTTTTCTAAAAGAGATTTATTCAGCTGTCCTTCTGAAGCAATACTGCCATCTGCGTCATATTCTAAACCTATTTTATTTGCATAATGGTTTAAAACAATATTTACCGGACAAATATCAAAAGCAATTCTCTTACTTTCTTTCTTAAAAGATACATTAGAAAATCCACCCAAATTAAGACAAAAATCATATTTAGAAAACAACAATTCATCACCAATAGGAACTAAAGGAGCTCCTTGCCCGCCTAGCTTTACATCTTGTGTTCTAAAATCAGACACTACTTTTTGTTGTGTTATTTTTGCGATTTCTACCCCAGAACCAATCTGTAAAGTAATTCCTTCTTCTGGTTGATGCAGCACTGTATGACCATGAGATGCTATAAAATCTATTTCTGTGATCTTATAGTTCAAAATAAAATCAACAAGCACACTCCCTAAATGTTTGCCATAAACAACATCTAAATCTAATAATGCATCTGAAGAGAGGTGAATTGCCTGCTGCAGGAGCAGCTTCCATTCTGTTGTATAAGAAACTGTTTCTGCATGTATAATCTCAAAAAATGAATACTCATTTTTTAAGAACTTTACATAGACTAAATCAATACCATCTAGAGAAGTTCCAGACATTAGCCCGATCGCAAAAATCTCTTTTTTATTCATAATCGTAAAATTAACAAATGTCTCTTGAAAATAGGTTACGAAATCGATATCTTTGTCGCAGAATATTATAATTATCATAAAAATATAG